>CAYPKB010000089.1:0-5009 GCA_964411185.1 uncultured bacterium | reverse complement strand
TGTCATTTTCACTATTTGCTTGTTGTTTTAACAAATAAGATGGATCTTTTTCTTGAAGATAGCAAAGAGGCTGCCCTTTTCGAAGAGTTCCGTGAAATCTATGAGGCTTTAGGCTATCTCATCCTACCTGTCAGCTGCACAACAAAGTCTGGTATTAGCACCTTACGGAAAGTGATGCAAAAAAGAACATCCGTCTTTTCCGGTCAGTCAGGAGTAGGAAAATCCTCCTTGATCAATCTCACCTTAGGTACCGATCTACCTACCGGTGAGGTACAAAAATCCTCACAAAAGGGAAAACATACCACTACAAAAGCCCAGCTGATTCCCATGAAAAATGGAGGATTTTGCATTGATACCCCGGGCATACGTCATTTCGGATTGTGGGAGCTATCAATGGATGATATCCGCAACCATTTTCCCGAAATCCAAAAGGTTGGCAAAGAGTGTAAATATGCTAACTGCCTTCACAAAGAAGAACCCGGATGTGCTGTAAAAAAAGCGGTAGAAGAAGAGTTGATTTTCTCTTCTCGCTACCTATCTTATCTCACCCTAATGGAAGAGCGATGAATGATAGTATAGAAAAAATAGAAGCTTGTGAAATTTTAGATTCTAGAGGAACTCCTACCTTACGTGTTTTTGTTACCACAAAAGATAAAGTGACCGCCTCTGCCTCCGTCCCCTCCGGCGCTTCCACAGGAGAACATGAAGCACTGGAACTGCGCGACAAAGATAAGAAACGATATTTCGGAAAAGGGGTGGAAAATGCTCTCCATAATGTGGAGCATAAAATTTTCCCTCGCCTAAAAAACCTCTCCGTCTCCAACCAAAAAGAGATAGACAAGGCAATGATAGATCTTGATGGAAGTGAGACGAAAGAAAACCTTGGAGCTAATGCTATTTTAGGAGTCTCTCTTGCCTGCGCCAGATGTGCTGCCAAAAGCCAGAAAATTCCTCTTTTCCAATATCTAGGTAAAGATAGCCATCTTCTCCCTATTCCTATGATGAATATTCTCAATGGAGGGGCTCATGCGGACAATCTTTTGGATATTCAAGAGTTTATGATACGACCGATTAGTGCCAGCCGCTTTTCTGACGCACTTAGGATGGGAGCTGAAATTTTCCATACCCTGAAAGAGATCCTCAAAGAAAAAAAACTCTCCACTGCTGTAGGAGATGAAGGAGGTTTCTCTCCCATGATCGATTCTACTGAACAAGCGCTTGATCTTATCATGGAAGCAATCACAAAAGCCGGATACCATCCCAAAGAAGAGGTAACCATAGCATTGGATCTTGCCGCTTCCGAGTTTTATGAAGAGGGAAAATATATTGAAAAGAAAAAAAAGATGGCAGGTCAATCGTTTGCAGAAAGAGATGCCAAAAAAATGATAGACTATTTGCAATCCTTATGTGACCACTATCCTATAGATTCTTTGGAGGATCCCCTCGATGAAAATGATTGGGAAGGGTGGCAGATGATTACACGAGAGATGGGCGAAAAAGAGCAAATCGTAGGAGATGACCTTTTCGTTACCAATAAAAAATTCCTGCAAAGAGGGATTCATGAAAAGGTGGCCAACGCTATCCTCATCAAACTGAACCAAATTGGGACTCTCACCGAAACCCTAGAAACGATTCAACTGGCCCATTCAGCAGGCTATCGAACTATTATCTCTCATAGATCAGGAGAGACAGAAGATACCTTTATTGCGGATCTTGCTGTAGCTGTACATGCCGGGCAAATCAAAACAGGGTCTCTTTCCCGTTCGGAAAGAGTGGCAAAATATAATCGTTTGATTGAGATAGAAAAAGCATTGGGAAAAAGAGCCAAATTTAGATAAGTTCCAATTTTGCATATTTGGCAACTAAAGATCTGGTAAAATCCCCCTCTAGAAATCGTACATCGTAGGTCAGTCCGTAAGAGGTATGATAAATCTTATCTACAAACCCTACCCCAAACTGCCTATGTCGGACTTTTGATCCTTCTGATAAGACGCCGCTTTCATCCGTTGTAATGGTAAAGCTTCCTTCTTCTTTATGTTGTACTCTATGTTCTCTTGGAATCTCAGATAGGAATCTAGAAAGGTTCATCATCCTTTGCGACCCCCAAAGATAGCGGATATGGGCAGCTGTCATATATAAAAAGCGTTTTGCTCTTGTCATTCCCACATAACAGAGCCTTCTCTCCTCTTCCAACTGTTCCGGACTATCTAATGAGTTAGCATGGGGAAGAAGGTTTTCTTCCATTCCTACCATAAATACTACGGAAAACTCCAACCCTTTTCCATTATGCAAAGTCATAAGAGTGATTCCTTTCCCCTCTTCTTCTTTAGGAATGCGAAGAGAGATCTCTTCCAGAAAAGATACCAAAGTAGGCTCCTCTTTCTCTTCTTCCCACTCAGCTGCTTTGGAAAGAAGTGCCTCGATATTGTCCCAACGATCATCCATGGTTTGTGGATCTTCGGCGAGATAATCCTTATATCTACTTTCTCGTATCATAAGTTCCATCAAGGCAGAAAGTGAAATGACACTTGCTGCCTCCTTCCGCCAGCTACCAAAAAGATCAGCTACTTTGCGCAATCCCTCTTTTTGAGTAGCCGAAAGACGTATAGGTATCGCTTGGGTACAGAGATGGAGTATAGGGATTTTGCTTTGATCGGCATATTCTATCATCTTTTTGATTGTAGTAGCACCAATACCTGTAGTTAGAATCGGAATGATTCTTGCAAAGGAAAGAATATCATAAGGGGAATGTAAAAGACGCAAAAAAGCCAACATATCTTTGATCTCTTTTCTTTGATAAAAAGAGATCCCTCCAAAAATTCTATAGGGGAGATTTTTCGAAAGAAGCATATCTTCATACACTCTTGATTGAGCATTGGTCCTATAAAAAATGACCATCTCTTCCAATGGGATCTTATCTTCTTTGCATCTTTTTTGGATCTCCTGCCAAAGAAACTGGCATTCATCTTTTTCCGTATGCCCCACATAAAAAGAGATAGGTTCTCCCTCTCCCAAATCACTCCAGAGCTCCTTTTCATAGCGGGTTTGATTTTCTTCTATCAACTGATTGGCCGCCTGCAAAATATGATTGGTGCTCCGGTAATTTTGATCTAAGGTGATCAAGGTAGCCCCGGGAAAATCCTCTTCGAAATGTAAGATATTTTCATAGCGTGCTCCCCTCCAAGAGTAGATAGATTGGTCGGGATCGCCCACCGCAAATATATTCTTATGTTCCGCTACCAACTTCTTAATCAAGGCATATTGTGCATAGTTGGTATCTTGGTATTCGTCAATCAGTACAAAAAGCCATCGTTTCTGGTAAATGGACAAGATATCTTTATGCTCACTAAATAATCTATTGGGCAAAAAAAGAAGATCATCAAAATCTACCGCGTTGATCTCTTGCAATCTTCTCTGGTAGGTAGGATAGATCTCATAAAAGATAGATTCTTTCTTTGAAGGAAGAGTCTCTTTTTCTATCTGGTTAGGTGACTGCAGTTGGTTTTTGGCATGGGAGAGTAGGATCTTTAGCGATTTCACTAATCCCTTTTCTTCTTTGATCTCATGAGAGGCCAAAACACTCTTTAGTAATTTTTCACTATCTTCTTCATCCAAAATGGTAAAGTCTTGCTTATATCCTAACAGATGAATCGTCTCTCGCAGAATCCTTGCACCCAATGAGTGAAAGGTAGTGGTGAGAATGGTCACCCCTTGCATTTTGGCAACACGCGCTTCCATCTCTTTGGCCGCTTTGTTGGTAAAAGTGACAGCTACAATATCCGTAGGCAGAATACCCATCTCCAAAAGATGGGCAATGCGATGAATCACTACCTTTGTCTTACCTGATCCTGCACCGGCCAAGACTAAAGCAGGACCTTCTACATGTAAGACAGCTTTTTTCTGGTTTTCATTCAACTCTTGATGCATGGCCTTTGGATCTTACCCAACTTTTGCTTTTGCCGAAAGAAGAGAAACTTTCAGCAAGGAAAATTTTTTCTACCAATTTATATTCAAATATTTATAGACTCTTGGCGAAATTTTTAATTTTTACAGGGAGTAAATGATTATGGCTCAGAAAATTTCACCAATGGACAACTATTTACAAGCCGTTAGTCTTTTTGCACAACATTTAGATGGATTCAGAGAACGTGTAAGAGATGAGAGAACTGATTTTAGTGGTACAGAATATGTTTGGTTTTCTGTTCAGGATATAAAATCTTTATCGGAATCGGAAAAAAAAGCTTTTCTTCCTAATCACGAAGCGATGAAAAAGCTTTTCTGTCAAACTACAGCTACTTTTTTGGGACAAAAGAAAATTTCCTTACAGGATTTAAAAGATACCGTTGAATCGAAAATATCTATTGTGGGCCGAACAGGTATAATAAGAGGCAAAGAAGAAGATAAAGCAACAAAGGACAATCAAGAATATGTCATTTCTATCGTAGAAAAGATCTACAAAGAGGTTGAATCAAAAGGGATGCTCCGATCTCAAATGAAAAGCCCTCCTTCTTCCCCGAAATCCCTTCCGCCCACACCATCACAGCTTCGTCATTATCATGGGCGACTAATAGAAGGTGAGGGGGAACCTATCCGTACTGCTCCCAATACTCCTGCGAATAACAATGCCAATCAATCTGCTCATAATTTTCAAGCCTCTTTATCACTTGAGGGAGAATCAGAAAAACCTAAACCCTCTTCATCTCGTTCAGCTTCCCCAAGACTTGCTCCTAGCTCTCCTTCTCTATCAAGAAAGCACTCAAGAGTACCTGAAGGACTTTCTCTTCCTTTGAGTCCCAACTCTTCTTCAGAAAAGCCTAAGAAATTAGCATTGAACTATCTAACAGCAATAGATAAATATAGGGAATCAGATCTCTATAAAAAAGAAAATGAGCTTTTATCCGATATAAAAGATCTATTTTGTTCTTATAAGTTTGATCTTGGCTCTCTGAAAGAAAGTCTAAAAAGAAAAGTTCCTGATAATTTATTGAATAGATTGATTTCAACTTTCA
>CAYPKB010000088.1:0-6057 GCA_964411185.1 uncultured bacterium | reverse complement strand
CTCTTTTCTTTGTTTTTGCCGAACTATGGGGCGGACTGGTTATCTTCCTTCTCTTTTGGGGGTTTGCAAACCAAATTAACACCCTTGGAGAAGCCAAGAGATATTATACATTATTTATCGCAGCAGGAGATCTGGCAACTTTTGGAACAGGTCCTTTAGTGGGATACTATGCCTACAAATATGCTCATACACATTATCTGTTTACCTTACAGTCCCTCGTTGGCTATTTGATTGTTTTTGGGTGCTTAATTATGGTTCTACATTGGTGGCTGACAAAATATGTTCTGACTGATATCCGATTTTATGATCCCAAAAAATGTGGAAAAGAAGAAGAAAAGACAAAATTATCCTTATGGCAAGGTATTAAGTTCATTGCAAAATCAAAATATCTTCGTTGTCTTGCTATCATGGTAGTGAGCTACGGTCTGGCTATCAATTTGGTGGAAGTAAGCTGGAAAGCCAATCTAAAAATTCAATTTCCCAATCCTTCAGAATATCAAGCCTTTTTTGGATCTGTCACCTCCGTTGTCGGTTTGGTATCTCTGTTAACTGCTTTCTTTGTGGGAGGAGGAATTATCCGATTCTTCGGATGGCATTTCAGTGCTCAAATAACTCCTATTGTAGTAGGAGCTACAGGATTGGTCTTCTTACATCTGCTATTGTTTCAAAATCATTTGCCTCTATCGTGGAGTTTTGCTCCGATGCTTGTAATTGTTTTGTTTGGAGCCTTTCAAAATATTGTAAGCAAAGTGACAAAATATACCTTTTTTGATCCTACTAAAGAGATGGCCTTCATACCTCTTGATAAAGAATCTAAAGTGAAAGGAAAGGCAGCCATCGATGTAGTGGGAGCAAGACTTGGAAAATCAGGTTCTGCCTGGCTTCAATTGATATTTATGCAGCTAGCCTCTACCTCTTCTGTTTTAGCCATTACCCATTATCTTATCCCGTTTGTAGCTTTTACCGTCATCTATTGGATTTATTCAGTAAAAACTCTCAACAAACTCTTTCAGACAAAAACAGAAGAAAAAGAGCTACCAGAAGAAGAAAAAGCTGCTATATCCTCCTAGCTTTTCTCGTAGGTACCTATTAATTCGGCCTCTTCTATGATATGACCATCCATTGCTCTAAGAAGCGCTTCTTTAGTAATACCTTCTTCTAAAGAGAGCTCGCAATCTAATGCGTATAATTTGAAATAGTACCTATGAGATCCAGATGGAGGACAAGGAGGAAAATATCCAATTTCTCCTGCTGTATTTACTCCTTCCAATCCTGGGATGCTATCTTCTTTGATCTCTTCTACAAAGGGAATATTGAAGATCACCCAATGCACAAAGGTTTGTTTTGGTGCATCTGGATCATCCATGATTAAAGCCAAAGATTTCGCTTTTTCAGGAATGTTTTTAATATGAAGTGTTGGGTTGATGCTTTTTCCTTGGCAGGAAAATTTTTTGGGAATTTTTTGCATCGATCCAAATTCAGGACTTGTAATTTCCATCTCTATCCTCTTTATTCTTCTTCTTTGATCCAATTCAAAAGGAGTTGATCCATCCAATGCATGCCCCCATTCAACGGACTCCCTAAAAAGCCTAGATGGCCACCATGTTTGGTTTTAAATATCCGTATGTTTTTCGGTAGAGTAAAATGATCTAAACAAGAGTGATCTATAATTGGATCATCTTCAGAAAAGAGTATTTTACATGGAATTTCAATCTCTCCAATTACCCATTTTGAACTGGATTTTTCATAATAATCATAAGCATTTTTAAATCCGCATATGGGAGCTACAAAGGTTGTATCAAAATCATAAAGGCTAAAAATATCTTTCACTTTAGTTTTGGGAAAATCTGGGAATTTCTTCTCTCGATATCTAATATCAGCCTTTAACATTTTTAGAAAATACCTTTCATACATCTGGTTGTTGGGTTCATGCAGCATTTTTACTGAGCTCAAAAGATCACAAGGAGGAGCGATAGCAATCACTTTTTTCAGCGATAATTTTGCTAATGGACCCAACTCACCTGAAAGTTTCAAGACCAGATTGGCACCTAAGGAAAAACCTATCAAAATCATTTCAGAGGTAGGAAACTCTTTCTTTAGATACTTCAATACATAATGAATATCTTCACTTCTGCCACCATGATAAATCTGTTTAGAATATCCCTTTCCAGAACCACATCCTCTCATATTCATTCGAACACAACGGATACCCAGCTTAGAAAGCCTTCTTGCCATCCTCACCAAATAGGGAGACTTGTGAGATCCACATAAACCATGGACCATGACCACCGTGAGTCCATCTGGATTCCAATTTTTGGGAGTAGTAACTTCAATTGAGATCTGGTCTTTATCCGGCATTTCTACCAAATGACGCTTAGACCTGGGATTTCTTTGCCAATGTAGGATGGAACCTAAGATGGTTTGTTGGTGCGACCCCCTCATCATGGGAAAGGGATCAAATGGAATTTCTTCGCTCACAACTCAACTCAATACAATTATTATTATAATTATATTATTATAACATAAAATGTTTAATATCAATTTATATTATTTAGCTTTTATAATGGCTGAGCAATAAAAAATATTAAAGACTCTTCTCCAGGGTTCTTATACCCAATACTTGCATTAGAGATATGATGAAATTGAGCACCCATCCTCATCTGGTTACGCAGGATAATCGCCCCTTCTACACCGGACCGAAATTCCATAGGGTATCCTAAGTTTTTTCCTCCCCCTGCATTATACCAACCAATTGCGAAATTGGGGGAAAAGAGAAACCTATCTTTTATGATCCATTCCAATCCAAAACCACCATAGAGATAGGTAGAACCTTTCCAAGTAATCATAAGGCCTGCAGAAGGCCTCACAGTATACCATACTAGAGGAGGTCTATATTCCACTTGGAATACCGCCGTCTGGTGTCTATTGGAACGCACCACCTCGAAAATCCCTCCCCCAAAAGATAAAAGGTGAGGTATTTCGGCAGCAGTCAGTGAAGAAAATAGAAATAGAAATAGAGCTCGTCTCATGTTGGCATGATAATTTCTTTTCATTTTTAGGGAAATTCCTAATGAAAAAAAATTCTTTGTAAAAATTTTACAATATCTATAAAATTTTTTTACTTACAATGAGGTTGCCTGTTATGAAAAATTTTCTATTTCTATCGATCCTCTCTTCCACCATCTTATTTGGAGAGAATTTTGACTCATCGAATATCCAAAGAGTAAGTTTTTTCTCTTATTCACTCCCAAGATGCCATTTGGCTTACCATTGGAAAACGCATTTGAAATATTCCCAAAATAGTGTTGAGTTAGAAGATGGCTCTATCTGGCTTTTGGATCCTAATGAAAAATCTCTCCTTCTACGGTGGACTCAGGAAGAACCTCTTGCCATCATTGAAAACCACTCTTGGTTTTCTTCTTACAACTTTTTGCTTGTAAATCTTGTTACAAACGAAGCAGTTGGAGTTACTCCTTCCTTTGGTCCTATTCTCAAGGGAGATTATACACATTGGATAACAGGAATTGATCCCAATAATGGTTATGTTTTGTTAGAAGATAATACAAATTGGCAAATCAACCGATCTGATCTTCCTAAACTAAAAAAATGGTTACAAGAAGATACTGTGATCATTGGAACAAATTATTCTTGGTCTGGAGAAGATTACATCTTAATCAATGTGAATTTGAATTATCAATGCATAAGGGCAAACGCAATATAGGTTTATTATGATACCAGGTACAACTGACGCAGCTTTCAACCCACAAAAATGTTTGGACTGCGTATTAAAAGACTTAGAGCTCACAACAGGAAAAGTAGCAGCTTATGCTGTACTTTTTTTCGGATCCTTTTTTCTTTTGGGCTCCAACTTTTTATCTGCCTTTATTGGCATGTTATTAGTCGGCATATGCCATACTATTTCATCCTCAGGACCTGCTGAAACCCAACAGCCACCTCCTGGGACAGAATCAAGAAATAACACAAGAACCCGGACCAATAGTTTTTTTCGGAAAATTTTGTCTTCAGGAGCAAGATACCCTCAACAACCTCAACAGCCAATTACATATCAACAGCCTCCAACTCAAGTCCTATACCCACAACAACATCCAATTGGATATCCATATGGTAGTTATCAACCTATTTCCGCGGGACCATCTCCAAGAAGAAGTCCTATGCCTTCTATTCAGGAGGAATTGCGAAATCCTTATGAAAGTCATCGTCATCGAAGAACTTCATCGGTTCCCATTCCACCTATTTCGGAAGCGAGCAGACACTATCGAACTCCTAGTGGACAAAGTACCCCTGGTAGTGCAGCTGTTAGACCGAAAAAACCTCATAGAGAGCGCATTCCTAGATATCACTCTTCCCAATCCGAAACTCATGCTCAAAGAGGTGTTCGAGCCATGCCCGACTCTAATCGAGTAGGCTCTTCACAAAGAGATAGCTCTCAAAAAGAAAGAAAAATACATGCTATGCCAGATCAGAATAGACGATGAATTGTCCATTTTGTTCTCAAGCTTTAGAAGCTAAAGTTCGCTTTCGCTCGATCTGTTCTAGTTGCGATAGGGACCTGCATTGTTGTGTAGGGTGTACTTTTTACGATGAAAGTAAGCCCTATCAATGCAAAAGAGTTGACATTGAACCTGTCAGAGACAAAGTCAAAGCTAATTTCTGCGAATATTTTTCCTTAGCTCAAAAACCTGCACAGAAGAAAAAACCTAAAGATCCTACAGCTTCTTTTTTATCCCTTTTTAAAGATTCAACTTCGTAGCTGCATACGCAATAAGTCATATACATACCAACCAATCAAAGAGATGGTAAATTCAGCTATTGCCACATCAAATCCTACCGCAAGAATTGCAATAGGGCCTCCTATAACTAAAGTAATAAAAAAGGAGAGAGATACTGCATCTCTTGTGCCCATTTTTTTCTTGAATAAATAGGTAAGTAATCTGGTTGTGATCCCTACCAAAATGACAATAAGTAAAAAATCTCGGAAGAGCGCCATACTCTTTCCTATATAGAACTTAGGTAAAAAGAACCAAGTCCAAAAGTATCAAAATGATCAAAATGGGAGCCAAGTATTTCCAGGAAACAGCGAAATACTGATAAGAAATAGTTCTTTTATCAGATAACCCCAAACGTGTAAGAGCGGGGCGGATACCCCATTTTTTTATAATAAGAAATAAAACAGCAAGCCCACCTAAAGGGACCAAAAGGTTGACAGAGAGAAAGGAAATTATCTCATAAAAAAAGATCTTATCAGGATAGACAAACGATAAGGTAGTAGGAATTCCTAAAAGAAAGGATCCACTTCCGACAATGGTGCTTGCTTTTTTCCTGCTCCATTTTTTTTCATCAATCAGATAAGAGATAGCTGGCTCTAATGCAGAAATTTGAGAAGTGAGAGCGGCTAGTACTACCAAAAAGAAAAAGAGAATAGAGATAGCCCATCCTCCTGTAGTTTGCGTAAAGACAACTGGTAGCGTTTCAAATATAAGAGCAGGTCCCGATGCAGGAGGAAGGCCTACGGAAAAAACAATCGTAAAAATAGCGACGCCTACTAAGATAGAAATAAGAGTATTTAACAATACAACGGGAAAACAGCTCCTCTGAACATTTTCTTTTTGTGAAAGATAGCTGCCATAGGTAATCATCGTTCCTTGTCCTAAACTAAGCGTAAAAAATGCTTGTCCTAGGGCCAAAACTACAGCACTTCCACGTAACTCGGAAAAATCAGGTAATAATAAAAAGGAGAGCCCTTTTTCAGATCCAGGTAACGTGATTCCTTTTCCTACAAGAAACAATAACACCACAAAGAGAAGAGGCATTAAAATTTTGCTTTTTCTCTCTATTCCTTTACGTACTCCAGAAAGAAGTACATAGACAGATAGTATCATAAAAAGAAAATGGAACCCACCAGCCCAAAAGAGATTGCCACTCAATCGGGAAAAAAGGGCTGTTGCTTGCGTAGCTTGATGGATTTGGACAAGGTTGCCCAGAAAAGCTTGAAAAAGATACCCCAAAGCCCAGCCTGCAATCACTCCATAGAATGAG
>CAYPKB010000087.1:2314-6086 GCA_964411185.1 uncultured bacterium | reverse complement strand
GAGTTATATTTTTTTTGTGCGCTCTCTTTGTTTGCTCCTGTGCTACCGGATTAGAAGAGTTAAGAAAAGAAGGAGAGTCTATCACTCATGAACTTTTGCACGAGCTGTCGAAGGTACATAGCAAAGAGGATTTTTTACAAAATTTTCCCAGGTTGCAAAAAAAATATTATAAATTGGCTAAACTCTTATATAGAACGCATCTTTATCTCCAAGAGCATCCTGAAATAGGATATGAAGAGGAATATCCTAGCCATGAGGGATATTTATTATACAGAGAACATGTAAGAATATTGGAAATCCCTGGGGTGAGAGAGTTACTCAAAGAGAGCCAAAAACCTGCTTTAGCATTTCTAGAAAAAGGACTTTCACCGGAATAATTCATTCCAATGAAAGTCTCTCTTTATTTAGATCGTATGGATTTTTTAATAGAGCTCCAATTCATCAAGACATAGACAGCTGCCACACCGAAGATGAAGTAGAGTACGCGAATTACCCATGAAGGTTGCGCTAAATATGGCATGAGATCGAAATGGAATAGTCCAATTAGACCCCATAAAATCCCTGAAATAATCAATAAGATTAGGGATATTTTTTCATACTTTTTCATAGCTATATGCTCCGTTGGTTGTTCCCCTGGTAAACTTCATCATCCATAAAAACTTTTTTTTACCAAGAAAAAAGCATATATTTATTCGAGTACGCGGAATCTTTCTTCAAAAGCATCTCTATGCTGCTCTAGATGATTATGATCGGTCAATTCATCCACATGGATGGGGACAACAGTGACATATCCTTGGTTTAAAAGATGAACATCACTATCTGGATATTCATCGAAGTGTCGCCACTTTCCTCCTAGCCAGAAATAGTGTTCTCCTGCTGGGTGTTTCCTCATATCAGGATTATCTGTCCAAAAACCTCTCCCTTGACGGGCCATTTTGATTCCTTTCACCCCATCTGTCCCAAGAGAGGGAAAATTAACATTAATTAAGGTACCCGAAGAGGGAGGGTGCTCCATGAAGTATTGAATAATGGGAAGGATATATTTCCCAAAAGCCTCGAAATTAGGCTCTTCATAATCGTGGGCAGAAAAAGCTATACCGGGAATTCCATTTCGATAGACTCCCTCAATGACTCCACCTATGGTTCCACTATATAAAACATTTCTTCCTGCATTGGAGCCTCGGTTGATGCCAGAGATAATAAGATCAGGCGGAGTCTCTAATATGGTATTCATTGCCAGTTTTACGCAATCCGCAGGGGTTCCTGTGATACTATAGGCATTGGGATGACCTTCCCATTCCACTTTTTGAATAATTAGAGGTTTTTTTAGAGTCATCGATAGACCGGCTCCCGATTTTTCAATAACCGGAGCTACTACATATACATCAGCAAACTCTCTGACCGACTCGAAAAGGTGTCGAAGTCCCGGAGCTGAGATTCCATCATCATTCAAAAGTAAGATTTTTGGTTTCATTATCCTATTTCCTTAATTACAGTATTTTTTCTAGTAATAATAGATACGAAAAATAAAGTAAAAGAACTTAAAATAAAAGCAGGGAATAATGGGGGAATAGTAAAATTAATGTAATGATCTAAATAGGGCCAGAAAGCACCAGCAAGGGCTCCTATAACTATACTGGCTAAGGCTCCATAACGATTGATTGTTTTGGAATAGAGAGAGAAAAGTACCAGAGGTCCAAACGAAGCGCCTAACCCTGACCAGGCATATAATACAAGGGAATAGATGGTACTCACTTTGTTGAAAGCAATAAGATATGCTATTAAAGAGATGGTAACAACAGCTACCTTCGAGACCCATAAAAGTTCTTTACTAGATGCATTTTTTCTAAATAGCCTTTTATAAAAATCTTCAGAAAGGCTAGATGCAACGACAAGAATTTGAGCTGCCATTACATTAGTTGTAGCAGCTAAAATGGCACAGAGAACAATACCAGAAAAAAAGGGAGCCAGAGATTGTTCTACAATTTTTAAAGTAACAAGCTCTGCGTTTGGTAATCCTTCTGGGAAATAATAGATTCCTAATAATCCGAAAAGAGTAGCTCCAAAAAGAGCTAAGATTTGCCACGAAATCCCCAGAATTTTTGATTTGGTCACTTCGCGCAAACTTTTGGCTCCCATAAATTTTGTAATGATGTGCGGTTGTCCAAAATATCCCAATCCCCAACCAGCTGATAGCAATAGAATTTCCCAACCTGTTTTAAGTGAAAGGGAAGGAAATAGGGACATGATTCTGATAGAAGAGGAAGCATGGGTAATGGCATGGACTCCTCCTATTTTCCAAATTAGGAAGAGAGGTATAGACAATATTACTCCCAAGAGAAAAAATCCTTGGAAGAGATCTATCCATGCAATGGTTTTATAACCTCCGGAAAATACGTAAGCTACCACAATAACGGTTCCGATCGTGATACCAATCCAATAGGGAATATGAAAAAGAGAGTCGACTAATAATCCCAATCCAATGATTCCAGATGAGATATAAATAGTGTAAAAAAGGAGAGAGCTAATAGCCGAAACGATCCGTATGGCATTACTTCTGTCAAAGAGAAGGTTTTCAAAATGAGCGCTTAAGGTGAGGCTGTTAGTCTCTTCTGTGATGGCTCTTAGTCGTGGTGCTACAAACTGCCAGTTCAAAAACATAAAAAAGGTAAGACCAACAGCTGCCCATGCATTGAATAAACCTCCAATGAATATTAGGGAAGGATAGGCTAAAAAAAGCCAGCTACTCATATCACTTGCATGAGCTGAAAGGGCAGTGAGCCAAAAATTCAGGGATCGATTACCAAGCAGGTATTCTTTATCTGTTGCAGCTTTCTTAGAAGTAAGCAGACCTATGAAAAGTAAGATGATAAAATAGATGACAAAAGTAAGTAGATTGATATCCATGACTATTTTTTTAATGCCTTTTGACTGCTATATTTTTTACCTGCTTGGAATAAGTTTTTCCTAACATTAGGAAAAAAGCGCTCCATCTGACGCAGTAATTCTTCTGTTTTTTTTCTTTGGGAATTTTGTCCCACAGGACATTGACAGGAGATCCGCTTAAACTGATACTTTTCTGCAAATTGGATAATTTCCTTTTCAAAAACATATATGAGAGGGCGTATAATTGTCATTTCAAAATCATGCATATAAATTTTAGGAGCCATCTCTTCGAATTCTGCTTTATGACAAAGATTCATGAGAAGGGTCTGCAGACTATCTTCTCTATGATGACCCATCGCAATGGTGGAAGCTCCAACTTCTTTGGCTCCTTCAAATAGAAGAGAGCGTCTAACTCTTGAGCAAGAATAGCACTGTAAGTTCTCCCTTTTTTGCGAAGAAGATTTGATTAATAAAGGAACTTCTAAAGCATCACAGACGTTTTGTAAAAATTTTTTTGTAATAGAGGGACCACAGGAAAATTCACCATTTACATAAATGGCATAGAGAGGAAGCTTAGGCAACCCTCTTCCCAAGATGGCTTTCAACTGAAATAGCAAGGTAAGGCTATCTTTTCCTCCACTTAAAGCTATTGCCAGTTTCCCATCTCTAGGCAACATAGCATACTCATAGAGAGCTTTTCGAATTTTACTCTCAATTTTTTTTCCAAGAGAGCTCCAAGGAGGTGTAGCAATGGGGAGTGATAGACTCATAGAGAAATATCATATCTTCTTAGAAAGAGGAAGGCAAGGATCGACTTTAAGAAAGGAGTTATGTTAAAGTAATCTGCAATTAAAAGATTTTGACTATGAAAAAACCTGGTAGAAAC
>CAYPKB010000087.1:0-2304 GCA_964411185.1 uncultured bacterium | reverse complement strand
CCTTGCGGATCAGGAAAGAAATTCAAAAAATGTTGTGAAAACAAAATGTTGGGCGGAAGATATATGGCCAGGCCTATATCTACAGGTGGTCCCTCTTTAACTTCCTTTTTCCATCAAAGAGTGAGCAATGTTACTGAGTCGATAGAACCTAAAAAATTCGAGGCTTCGACAACACCACCTCCCAATCAACGAGTTAACCAATCAGAAGAAAAACCTAAGGATGAAGAAAAACCTAAAGAGAGTGATTGATTCTTTTCTTCTCTATCTGGTATAAATCTAAATCTTTTCCTTTGCTGGTGTAGCTCAATTGGCAGAGCACCTGACTTGTAATCAGGGGGTTGAGGGTTCGACTCCTTTCGCCAGCAAAATTCTCCGGGGGTGTCGCATAGCGGCAATTGCAAGGGACTGTAACTCCCTCGACTTCGGTCTTCGGCGGTTCGAGTCCGCCCGCCCCCAATTTCCTTTCTGCTTGTTACAAAAACTTTATCTTTGCTATGTTTAGCATTAAAGCATCCCGCATAGTACGTCTATGCGGCCACCACAGATTCCGTATCTGTGGTTTTTTTTTGGAGAGAACAGTGCAACCTGAGCGAATTGTATGCTTTGTTGATGGATTTAATATATATCATGCGCTAGACAATCTTCAAAAACCCCAATTGAAATGGCTTGACTTACAGCTTTTGTTTAGCAGGCTTATCCGCTCAAAGACACAAATTATTACACAAATTCTTTTCTTTTCAGCCTATCCTACATGGAAGCCAGATTCTTATCACAGACACCGCCTATATGTAAAAGCCTTGTCATCTCATGGAATTACTCCAATCATGGGACAATTCAAAAATAAGCATAAAAAATGTTTGAAATGTCAAGCGAAGTGGATTAGTCATGAAGAAAAAGAGACTGATGTCAATCTTGCTTTAGCATTATTGGATTTAGCATATAAAGATCATTATGATCATGCTTTTTTAGCATCTAGAGATTCTGATCTTGCTCCTGCTATACGAAAAGTTAAACAAAACTTTCCAAATAAGAAAATCTCTATTTTTTCTCCTTTCAATTACAGACATAGTTCTGAATTAATGCAAGCAGCCGATAGGCATAAAACGATAACTTTAAAACATATTTCTACCTCTTTATTCCCAGAGAAGGTCTATGACGTGGGTGGCAATCTTGTAGTGACTCGTCCTATAGAATATGCCCCTCTGATAGAAAGGGTTGAAGCGAAAATGACCTTTAAAGAAAAGATATCCGAATGAAAGAGTGGTAATACTCATGGCACATTTCAATATAAAATGTTTCCTAGATTTTTAATTTTAACCGAGTGTAACTCCCTCGACTTCGGTCTTCGGCGGTTCGAGTCCGCCCGCCCCCAAATCTTTGCGATATTTACTATTTAAGCATTCCGTAAACTACGCCTATGCGGCCGCTACAGCTTCCGTATCTGTGGTTTTTTTATCGTGAAAAGGGCAACCCGAGCGAATTGTATGCTTTTTCGACGGGTCCAAGACAGGGTGGCCCGACACATACCCATAAGCACATGTTTTTTTTGTAAAATTCACATAATCAATAACTTAAAAAATATTACAGATTTGTTAAAAAAATAAAAAAAATTAATAGTTAAAATTAAATAAAAAAGTTGATTTAATTTAATAATTTTTATACAATTTTATTTAAATTAAAATAAATAAGCTATGTTAGGAATTGTAACTACTCCACTAATTTATTTATATCAAGGGTTGAATCTTTTTACCCCTTGTTCGATTTATTCTGCTGTTAAAAATGCATTCAATAATATAGCTCGTAGTTTTGAACAGAAAAAAACTATCACCCCATTAGAAAGACAATACCAACCGAAGGATCGTTTGCGCACTAACAATGCGTATTTTCCTCTGGTGGATCAAGTGAGATATTGATTATGTTAACTGATTTTTCATTCACAAATTTACACCTCTTCTCAAAGATATTAGATCAAAATAATAATCAAGTAGTTAGTTGGGATGGAAACACGCTTGCTCTTCCTAAAAATCTTTTAGAAAAAATTTATCTAATTGTTTGTAATTTCTTTTCTGATACCTTTCAAAATCGAACAGAAGCTTTTAAAAAGCGCTTGGTTGAAAAAATTTCGGTAACCATTTCAAAGGCTGGGCCAGAAGAAAAGCAAGAATATATGAAGGTAGCTTCCAAGATCCTTAATAGAATAAATAAATCATTAGGCCTGAATAAAAGAGTTATAGAATATTCAACGGTTGATGAAAGAGAGTGCGATGGTGAGGTTGGGAATGGCAGTTGCTGGTATTACACCTT
>CAYPKB010000086.1:964-6144 GCA_964411185.1 uncultured bacterium | reverse complement strand
AAGATCCCTCTTATGCAAATCACACAAAGATTAGAGTCTCTTGATTCCCTATTAGTGTTGGGAGATGCAGCTACTCACGTAATAAATTTTTTGCCTGTGGATTCTCCTGAAGAAGAACTCACTCTAATGAAAATCATGGAACTCTCCGAAAGATTATTATGCCAAAAGCATGAAAATAGTAGCTTTGAGCGCATTCTTGGCTACGTACTCCGGCAAAAATACCGAACTATGCATATAGATCCTGCAAGTAAGCGGCTCTTGGCTTGGAAAAAAACTTTGCAAGAAAAACTCCTCAAGAAAGAGGGGTATCCTCTTTCATTATTACCCAATCAGCAAGCTGCATGGTTAGAGAAGAGAGTAGAAAGAGAATTTTTTTCTATTTTTTCGTCGGGGCTTTCCTATGCAAAAAAATATCTAATTGAACGTCCTTCAGGTTCCTTTATCCTGTTTGACGGAGAGAGCTTTTCTTTTCAAGTCAACCAAGTATTACTCAAAATATTTCGTAAATTTGTAATGGTATACAGGTATTCACATGGAGAAGATGAGTTTATTTATGAAAGGAGAATCGAAAAGGTCTCTCAAGAAGAGAGAATAGAAATATCTGATCAAAAAGTAGTTGTAGGGAATAAAACTTACCCGATAGATTTTTCTCACTTCTCCAACGAAAAACCATCTATCATACTTGATCAGGGAGAAAGAAAATTATGCCATTTTGACATCTCCCGGAAACAAATTATCATTGTAGCAAATAGTGTACAAAATGGCTTCATGGGAACAAAGTACAACTGGCATGTGAAGGATGCTAATCAGCCCTTTTCTTTGGAGTTTGTCAGTAGAATTTTAAAAGAATTGGATTCTAGGAGAAATAGTAAAAAGTCTCGTGTTCAGAGGCTCTTCAAAGATATTAGTAAGATAATGGATGAAGAGTATCCCTTGATGGATCCTTTTGTTAGTAATAGACATCATTGCCTATCTTCTTCGAAAAAAGATATTCTATCCTTCCTTGAAATAGCTGTTCGTTTTTTCCCAAAAACTTTATCCGGACATTTAGGCAAAAATGAGATATTTACCGGGCTCATCTTAGCCATATCAGAAGACTCTCCTACTCTATTTTTCTTTTTCTTACGCAAAATGAAACACTTATTACATCGCAATGGAATGATACGTTCTCAATTTCCTAGCTTTTATTTTGAATGTATCCGCATTGCAAATGCTAAATCGCCTCATTTTTTGCGACCACTTTGTTTAGAGAAAGTGGGGAGAGATCGATTGTTTCAATTAGGAACGGAACAAGACTACTATTTTTCACACATACAGCCCTGGTTTTGCTTACTGACTATAGCAAGGAAACTCGATAGGAATAGTGTAGTTCAATTGCTACAAACACCTGAACTTTATAGTTTTCATCATTTGACGAAGTTATTACTTATCATCACTTTTCCCACTTCTTTTTTAATTCCCATTCTTATGCTTTCTTTTACTTGTGACGATAGTGCCGTACCTTCGGTGAAAGATTTTTGTTATAGTTTTTTTGCGCTGTTTTTATCCAGCGCAGGGGCAAATTGGAAGATGGGTCTACTTTTTTCTTCACTTTTTACTTTGATGGTTATCACAGAGATATTTTCTATCTTTACTTTTCTATTGCGGCTTGTCATTTCCTACGATATTCTTTGTTTACCTCTTCACTTATCTCGTAGTTTTTTTAAGTGGATTTCTCCCTCTTTGTATGCTTGCGAACAAAAGCTAGAAGAAAAAATTATTCAAACTTTTTACAATCTTCGAAACCGAATCAGAGCAAGATTATATGAGTTTCTCCGTGACCAACTGCTTTCTAACAGAATAGATCAATATATTGATGGCCTTTTTATCCTTTTAGATTATCTATATCAATCGTTGAGAGAGGCAATCAATAAGATAAGAAGTCTATTACCCTGCATTGGTTGAGATCTCTTTGGGTGAAAGATATCATTCTGTTTTTTTGCTTTTCTGAGTCATTTTTTTTCGAAGAATTTTGTTTTTTGATCATAGAGAAAACCCCTTTTTCTCCTATCTCTGGGGCTATTTTTTTCACGCTTTTTCTTTGCATATAATCACAGTTTATGTCATCAATCTGAGAAACTTATATCATTTTAAGAGAAGCTAGCGTAAAATTTTATGGCCGAAAAAAAATCACCCAAAAAAAGTAACAAAAAAACGACTGATTTCTCTCCATCCACCATGGAAGAGATCAAAGAAAAACTAAAAGAAGATCATGCCTGTTATGTATTGATTACTTGTTCTACACCTTCTGAAAAAGGTGAAATGCAGGTAGAGATGTCTTATGAAGGCGATGAAACGCTTGCAGCATATTTAGTAGAGAGTGCACAATCGGTTTTCGATCAGAAGATGGAACAACCGATGGACATTGTCTGACTATGCTTTCAGAGCTAAATAATTGGTTCCAAAAAGAGAAAGAAAAACTCTTGGAGGACTTTTTTACTTTTCTCCGTTTTCCTTCCATTAGTACAGAAAAAAAACATGAAAAGGATCTTCTCGCGTGTGCAAAATGGCTATTCCAATATGTACAATCAATCGGATTTGAAGCTGAAGAAATTGCCACTCCTAATTATCCATTGATCTATGCAGAAAAAATTGTAGATCCTCAAAAACCCACTTTATTGATTTATGGGCACTATGATGTACAGCCTATCGATCCTATCGAAAAATGGAAATATGATCCTTTCACCCCTACTGTTGAGAAAGATATAATCTATGCTAGAGGAGCCTCTGATAACAAAGGACAACTCTTTTATACTCTGTGTGGGCTGCAAGCCTTTCAGGAAGTACAAGGAGAGTTTCCTGTTAACATTAAGTGCATATTCGAAGGAGAAGAGGAAGCTTCCAGCGTTGGGATAGAAAAGGTATTGCCGACTCTAGAAAAAAAACTCCAGGCTGATTGTTTACTTGTTCCCGATGTGGACATTCCTTCTTTGGATCTGCCTGCTATTACCATTGGAGCAAGGGGTATTTCTGCTATGGAGATATCGTTACAAGGATCGGAGTATGATTTACACTCCGGAGCTTTTGGTGGAATAGCATACAATCCTCTTAGAGCCCTTTCTCTTATGCTATCCTCCTGTTGGAATAGTAATGGAACCATCGCTATCCCACATTTCTATGATGCGGTAAAAAATCATAGTCAGGAAGAAGAAGAATCATTCCTCATGACTTCTGCAATGGAAAAAGAGTCGAAAAAACCAATTTTTGCAGAATGGCATGAAGAATCTCTCTCTGCACTAGAAAGATGTTGGCTTAGACCTACGTTAGAGATCAATGGTATTTCTGGTGGTTATACCGGAGATGGTTTCAAAACAGTGATACCATCCCATGCTTATGCTAAAATTTCCTGTAGATTGGTCCCTAACCAAGATCCTAAGGAGATTTATCAATTGGTGAAAAATTTTCTCACGGAGATCACTCCGCAAAAAATGAAATTAGAGATCTCTTATCTCGGTGGAGGAAATGCTGTTTATACTTCACCTTCCAATCCCTTTGCTGTCGCTTGTAGGGCTGCTTATACAGAAGTTTTGCAACAACCTTGCGGTAATATATTGACAGGAGGTTCTGTTCCTATTATTGATAAGTTAAAAAAGTGTAGTAAAGATAACTTCTTGATGATGGGAATGGCCTTACCAGGAGATATGATTCATGCTCCAAATGAACACTTTGCCATCTCTCGTTTAGAAAAGGGGGTCTATCTTATAGCCTCTTTTATAGCTAAATTATGATGGTAGAAAATAAAGCAAGCCAAATTTATGCCTTTATCTTTCCTGTAGTAGGTCCTGTTTTTTGTTGTACTGCTTTTTTCATCGCATACAATAAAACCTTCACAGCTGACCTGGGTATTTTTTTCCTACTCTCTTCTTTTTTGCTTTTTCGTGAAAGAAAACAGGGATTTGCCTTAAGCCTTCTGATTCTCTCTCTTATTTCTGTTGTCCGGCTTTTCTTAACAAAAGATATTTTTTGGGAGTTAGGATTGGATTGTTCTCTGCTAATCGCGCTCTATCTTACTTATGAAGGTATATCTTTCGCTGAGAGATTTATCAAAACTCTGAAACAGGATAGAGAAGATGCTTTCAAAAAATTAGATGAGATATCCTCTCTTCGTAAAGAGGAACAAGAACACTTTCTTTCTCTTCAAGAAAAATATCAAGATCAAGTTGCCTCGTATAACGACCAGCTAGAGAGGCAAAAAGAAAAAATCGAGAGTTTAGATAGGCTTTGTTTGACTTTGTCTGAAACAATAGATTTATCCCAGGCCCATTTTTCTCAATTAGAAGGAGGGAAGAAAGAGGCAGAAAAAGCAAGAAAAATTGCAGAGAAAAAAATTGAATATTTAGAGAAAAAATTATCTCAATATGATCATGCAAAACAATGGGAAGATGATCTGCAAAAACTTGTCCAAGAAAAGCAAATCTTACAGAGAGAGCTACAAGAGCAGGAAAGTTTAAAAGAGAGATATTTCTTGCAATATGCAGCTATCAAACAGCGAGAAGAGAATCTTTCCTCTGCTTTGATGGAGTTACAACGGGATAATTCGAAAGTTGTACTGGAAAGAGAAGAAGAGGCTAGATTTTGGAAAGCAAAAGCCAAAAGTCTAGATGAGCGAAAAATAGAAAAGCTCAGAGAGGAAGAGCAGATCGGCTTAGCACACTTACAAAATGAAAACAGGGAATGGAAAGAGAAATATAGTCGCACCCGAAAGCTCTTAGAACAATATACCAAACAAGTGAAAGAATTGCTTCATATGAGGGCTTCCTATCAACAGCTCCAAAAACAATTCAAAGAGAAAAATCTTCTGCTTCATAGAACAAGAAAGGAGCTATTTTCTTTGGAGCTTGAAAGAGAATTAGAGAGAAGAGAAGCCTTTGAAAAGGAGCTTCAGGAAAGTGTTTCCCTGCCTTATGATTTCGAAAAAGAGAATGAGTCTTTGCTACAGCTTGTAGATTCTTTATTACCAAAAGTTGAATTGAAAGCCTTTCAGCAAGAGCTATTCTAAGTTAAAATTTCATGACCCTCTTTAGTGATGAGAAGAGTATGCTCCCATTGCGCAGAAGGTTTTCCATCGACAGTTTTCGCAGTCCATCCATCGGACTCGATTCTAGCCCCTTTTTTACCGGCATTGATCATAGGTTCAATAG
>CAYPKB010000086.1:0-954 GCA_964411185.1 uncultured bacterium | reverse complement strand
TCCCTCTGCTAAGGGAATTTGCATCTGATTGTAATGATGGCAGACCTGCGGAGGTTCATGAAATTCTATGCCAATTCCATGACCTACAAATTGATCCACAACGCTGCATCCATATTTTTTAGCGATTTTTTCTATCACATTTCCGATTTCATTAAGCATGATTCCAGGTTTACAGATCTTGATGGATTCCATTAGAGCTTCGTAGGAGCACTCTACTACTTTCTTTTTCTCTGGATCCGTTTTATCGCCAATGATGACCATTCTAGAACAATCGCCGTAATATCCATCTACAATGGAAGTGACATCAATATTCATGATGTCTCCTTCCCTTAGAGGGCGGTCGTTGGGTATTCCATGACAAATGACTTCATTTAAAGAAGTACAAATGGTCTTAGGAAAAGGAGGATCACCATAGCCTAAACAGGCAGGTATGGCATCTGCTTTTTTGTGTAACGTCCGAGATAAAGTATCTAGCTCGTTTGTGGTCACACCCGGTTTTGCTGTTTTACAAAGCTCATCTAATATGGAAGAGGCTACCTTGCAGGCTATACGGATTTTTTGAATTTCTTCTTCTGTTTTTAATCGAATGCCCCATCTCTTTAGATATTTTTCATGTAAGTCATAAGGGGAGGGAGTAGGATAGTGGCATTTTTTCCATTTTTTCTTGCTGCCACACCAACAAGGGTCGTTTCTCTGTATCATAGCAAGAATAGGATCTTCGATTTCCAAGAAAAATCTCAAGAAAAATCAATCCCTGTAGGAGTAAAGAGAAGAGGTTATAGTAAAAAATTTAGAAAGTATTTGTTGGAAGAAAGGTAGTACAGTTTCCGTTACTTTGACTGTAAGATCAACAATCATTTCCTCTCTAGAAACATAGGCGTCAACCTCATCTTCCATAATGGGATCTGGTTTATTGGTCGTTGTTTCTGGAAATTTTTGTGAAGTTATCATATG
>CAYPKB010000085.1:1132-6201 GCA_964411185.1 uncultured bacterium | reverse complement strand
AAATCTTGGATCGGGAATGGAAATTTCTATAAAAGAAAGTTCTAGAAGCAAAAAATTCATTCAACTAGCTCTTGAGAACCCTTCTCGAGAACTACCTGAATATCTTTCTCTAGAGCAACCTCATACAGGGAAATTGGTAACTCAACCAGAATTTGACCAAATTTCACTCCCCTTACCTATAAACGTTGCTCTTGTTTGTGAGTTTTTGGCTCATACGACGTAATTTTGCCAAATAGCTCTAACAGAGAATTGGCCTTGAGAGTTTTACAGCAAACTCCATAGGAAACTATATACATACAAGCTGGGATGGAAATCTTTATTAACAAAGATAAACTTCCCAGCTTTTTCATATCCTCCATTCCCATTTCATTACCAACAAAAATTGAAGTGACCCAGTAAGAAAAAAGAGCTGAAAAGATGATTTTCCCCATCTCTTTATACTCCTTGATCCAACTTGAGAGCTCTTTTTGAGCAATCCATAAGATAAAGAGTTGGAAAAAAGCAGAAAGACTGGTAGCCAGTGCAATACTCATAACTCCCCAATGAAAAATAAAAAGAAACAAGGAATTGCAGACAACATTCATCCCTACAGAAAAGAGAGAGATAAAAGCACTCGTCCGAAACTGTTTTTTTGCAAAAAGAGCAGCAGAAAAGATCAAAGAGAGAGACATGGGGAGCAACCCGATCAAATAGGCATGTAGAGCTTTTGTCGTTTGCATCAGATCAAAAGAGGTAAATGCTCCTCTCCCAAAAAATAGTGTTATCAGATGAGGGGCGACAAGGCTCATCAAAAAAACGGTAGGCAAAATCAGTGCTAAAAGGTGCAGAGATGAGCGCGAGATCAAAAGATCTATCTCTTTTCCATTTTTTCTGCTGGCAAATGAGCTGAGAGAAGGAAGAATGGCTCCAGAAAAAGCTATACCAAACAGAGCCAAAGGCAATTGTTGCAAACGAATGGCAAACCAAAGATAAGAGGCACCTTGGGGATGAGCTGTTAGAGCAAAAAATGAATCAATGGCGCTATTGATTTGAGAGACTCCCACACCTAAGGCAAGCCAAAAAATAGATAGAAATAGTGCCCTACATTCAGATGGGAAAAAGCGAATGCTTTTCCACTCTTGCAAAGTCAAGGGAGATATAAAAAAGGCCCGTAAGAAAGGAATCACTCCCTGTAAGACAAATCCCAGTAGCACTCCTACTGCCAATATTTTTTCAGCCTGTACCAGTGTATGATTAGCTGCAAAAAAAATAGAAAAAATCCAAACCAGATTGGCAAGAGCAGGCATAGAAGATGCTAAAAAATATTGATTATGGGTTTGTAAAAAAGAACTGGCTAGAACAAAAAGAAATAAAAAGAAAACCGAGGGAACAAGCAACATAACCAAAAAAATAAAGCTACTTTCCCTCATAGGCCAAAGCAGTAATTCCAAAATCGCTATGAGCGATAGAATGGGAATAGCTAATGAATAAAAAGAGTCTCTAAAAAAAAGATAGGCAGATTTCCCCTCTTTCCGCATTTGTTGAAAATGCGGAATAAATCCCGGTTGAATCGCCCCCTCTCCAAAAAGACGGCGAAAAAGATATACCAACCTAAATGCCACGAAAAAATGAGCCAAAGAGGCTCCGAAATAAAAGGCTAACAAGAGATCCCTTACTAATCCCAACACTCTGCTACAAGCGGTGCCTAAAAAAAATTTACGAGCAAATTCTATATATTTTTTTTCCATTCAAATTCTGTGGTCTTGTTTTTAAGGGAGCCTAGAGGTACTATTTTTCTCTGTTACCTACATAGTAAAACTAGAATATCTTTTACTGGAAGTTGATAAGAAAAAATGAGTGAATTACTACTGGGAGCCCACACCTCCACAGCAGGGGGATTGCATAATGCCATCCTTGAGGGAGTAGAGATTGGGGCTACAACTATTCAAATTTTTACCAGCAATCAAAGACAGTGGAAAGGGAGAGTCCTTAAGGAAGAGGATCTATCCAACTGGAATGATGCGTTACAAGATAGTGGCTTGAAGCAGTTGATGAGCCATGGTAGCTACCTTATTAACTTAGGATCACCTAAAGAGGATGCCCTCTACAAAAGCCGTGCTGCCTTCGAAGAAGAAATCATGCGATGTCAGGCATTGGGCATTTCCTATCTGAATTTTCATCCGGGATCTGCTACGACGGCCACAGAAGAAGAGTGTCTAGAAACTATCTGTGAAAGTCTTTTACAAATGGAGTCAATCCTTGCAAGAGGCAGTACAAGACTTTTGCTAGAAGCTACAGCAGGACAAGGTACCAATGTGGGTTATAGCTTTGAACATCTAGCCTATATTCTAGAAAGAACCAAAAGAAAAATTCCTATTGGTGTCTGTATTGACACATGCCACATCTTTGCAGCAGGCTACGATATTCGGACAGAAGCTGGGTGGGAAGAAGTCTTATCCCAGTTCGAAGAAAAGATAGGATTAGAAGATCTATATGCCTTTCATCTCAATGATTCCTTAAAGCCACTTGCTTCCCGAAGAGATAGACACGCTCATTTGGGCGAAGGAGAGATTGGAATAGAGGCTTTTCAATATCTAGTCCGATCGGAAAAAACAAAGAAACTTCCCATGTATTTAGAAACCCCTAACAAGGAACGCTGGGCCGATGAAATTGCAATGCTCAGATCTTTTGCAAAAGAGAAAGCAAGGAGCTAAAGTGCGACGAAAAATTGATACCCTTTTATTTGCAGAAGACAGCTCTACTTTATTGAATGAGACTTGCACTATTGCTGGTTGGATTCGCTCCATTCGAGTGCAAAAAACTCTATTTTTTATCACATTAAATGATGGATCTTGCTTCGATTCCATACAAATTGTGGGTGAGGAAAAGGAGCTTTCTAACTATGAGAATCTAGCAGAAAAGTTCTCTACCGGTGCGTCAATAGAAGTAACGGGAACTATCGTATCTTCTCCCGGAAAAAATCAATCCATTGAGATGCATGCCAGTCATATTACTCTGATTGGAGAATGTGATCCTTCTACCTACCCCTTGCAAAAGAAACGACATTCTTTTGAATTTCTCCGCTCTATAGCTCACCTAAGACCGCGTACCAATACGCAAAGAGCTGTTACCAAGATTCGAAATTGTCTAGCTTTTGCCACCCATCGATTTTTCCAAGAAAGAGATTTTTATTATATTCACTCCCCCATTCTTACATCAGCCAATTGTGAGGGGGCTGGCGATCTTTTTCACGTCTATACTCACGAAGATCCCCCGAAATCTCCAAGCGGTGAGATAGATTTCGAGAAAGAGTTTTTCAAAAAACCAGCCTTTCTTACGGTATCAGGTCAATTAAATGCTGAAATATATGCCTGTGCTATGGGAGATGTATATACTTTTGGACCTACCTTCCGCGCTGAAAACTCTCATACCTCCCGCCATCTTGCTGAGTTTTGGATGATAGAACCTGAAATGGCTTTTTGCGATCTTCAAAGATCTATTCAAGTAGCGGAAGAATATGTCAAATTTCTGATTGAAGCAGCCCTTTCTGAATGTCCAGCGGAAATCTCTTTCTTTCAAAAATATATAGATCCAGGACTCTCTGAGCGATTGCATCATATTCTACATGCTCCTTTTGTCATCATATCCTATACGGAAGCAATAGAGATTCTAGAAAAGGCCAAAGTGAATTTCGAATACCCCGTTCAATGGGGATCCGATTTACAATCAGAACATGAAAGATATTTGGTAGAGCAACATTTTGAAAAACCCTGTTTTGTCACAGACTATCCCAAAGATATCAAAGCTTTTTATATGAGACAAAACAAGGATGGTAAAACGGTAGCAGCTATGGATCTTCTCTTTCCCAAAATTGGAGAGATTATTGGCGGTTCACAAAGAGAAGAACGGTTAGATCTATTGGAGAAAAGAATCAAAGAGCTCAATCAAGACCTTTCTGATTATTGGTGGTATTTAGAACTACGAAAATACGGGACCGTGCCTCATGCTGGCTTTGGTCTTGGCTTTGACCGTGCTGTACAGTTTGTTACTGGAATGGATAATATTCGCGATATTATTCCCTTTCCCAGATATCCCGGACATATTGAATTTTAATTAAATTAAATTTGAATTCTTAATATTTTAATAATAAAATAAAAAAAAGAGTAATAATAATGTTTGATATTAGTGATCCAGTTAATCCATCTGAGCCTTCCGGAGCTAAAGGGCCTAAGCCTAAATCTCACGTCAAAGGAGAATTCAGCGTAGGCGATGATAAAGGCGGTAAGCAAGGGCAGCCTACAGAAAAGTTTCTGGGAATGGAAGTTACTAAGGCTCAGAAAGAAAAGATTTATGCCAATCTATGCAATTCCGTAATTGCCCAGATGAGAAAGGATGCTAAACGGCAGAAAAAGGCATTGGAAAATCTGAAACGTTCTGAAAAGGGAGAACCCCCAATTCCTTAACAGTCAGTCACTTAACTATTTACCCTCTTGACATAAAATTAATTTTATATTATAATTAAGCTTAAGAGGTAAAATTATGAATTTAGATAAATTAGAAGTTCATCTTCAGTCACTCTTTGACAATCATAAGCCAGAGCCTAAGGGCTCAAATGAGCGCTCTAGTCTTATTCCTTTTCTCATGGAGCATTTACAGCAAACCATGGAGCAGATGGAAAAAAGACTGAAAAAGAGTAATGAAAAACTCAGAGAAAGCGAAGATCGATAGTTTTTGAGCTTTTCTTTTGGTATACTATTTGTGCCATGGATAAAGAAGCTCTTGTCATACCGGAATATATCGAGAAAAATAGACTCGATACCCTTCTCTCTACTCTCTACCCCACTTTTTCAAGAAATTATTTTCAATCCCTCATCAGAGAGGGATTGGTTCTGGTCAATGGGAAAGTCGTAAAAAAAAGAACGATAATTAAACCTGATGACCATGTGGAAATCTCATTTTTCCTGGAACGGGAATCTTGGGTAAAACCTGAAAATATTCCTTTAGAGATTCTCTATGAGGATGAAAATATCATAGCTATCAACAAACCAGCCGGCATGGTAGTCCATCCGGGTGCTGGAAATTGGAAAGGA
>CAYPKB010000085.1:579-1122 GCA_964411185.1 uncultured bacterium | reverse complement strand
AAGGAACTTTTGCCAATGCCTTATTATTCCATCTGGATAAAGAGGCAACAAAGGACCAACGACCAGGCATTGTCCATAGGTTGGATAAAAATACCTCTGGTGTTCTGATAGCAGCAAAAGATGCTTTTTCCCATAAAGAACTTGTCCGACTATTTGCTGAGAGAAAGGTTTCTAAAGAGTACCTAGCTGTAGTTTTTGGACATCCTAAAGTGGAGAAAATCGATCAACCTATCGGTAGAAATCCTCACCATCGCAAAGAGATGGCAGTGCAACCCAATGGTAAAAATGCAGTTACACATCTTCGCCTCCTAAGCCATCAGGATACCTTCTCTGTAGTATCTCTCTCCCCTATCACAGGCCGGACACATCAACTTAGAGTCCACATGCAACATATCGGCTGTCCCATCATTGGAGATGAGATCTACGGCTCTGAAAAACTAAATCGTAAAGAGAAGTGCGAAAGACAATATCTACATGCTTGGAAAATTACCTTTCCCCATCCCTGCACAAAAAAAATTTTGGAAATAAAGGCACCCCCTCCGC
>CAYPKB010000085.1:0-569 GCA_964411185.1 uncultured bacterium | reverse complement strand
AGACATTCTATCCTTTTGCAGGAACCATTTTTCTACAGCTAATCTTCCTCCTTTCTTAGCTTGTCATTAATAAAGAGAAAGGGATAAGATTTAACATTAGGGATTTTCCTATGGGAAAATACTTAAATGGATATCGGGATACCTAAAAGTCTAACTGTCCATGGATTAGAAATAGATATGTACATTCACAAAAAGAGGATCGAGCTATGAAAGAATTTGTTGAATACATTGTGAAAAATCTCGTCGATCACCCAGAACAGGTTCGCATTAATGAAATTGGTGGTACACACACTCTTATATTAGAGCTTGCCGTTGAAAAATCTGATATCGGAAAGATCATTGGAAAAAAAGGTAAAACCATCAATGCTATCCGAACTTTACTTATGTCGGTAGCAAGCAGAAATGGTATCCGCGTCAATTTAGAGATTATAGAAGATCTCAAATAATAAAAAGAAAGGGGCTTATTTTCCTTAAGCCTCTTTATTTCACCCTATCTTTTCAACTAATCAAAAGATGAATTATAGCACTATCTATTCTATGTTAGTTTTGTAATTTAGGTAAAAATGGAG
>CAYPKB010000084.1:1702-6231 GCA_964411185.1 uncultured bacterium | reverse complement strand
AAAAAAATAAAAAAACCATTTATCAAAATTGTAAAGAGCTTTTACTGCTCCATCATAGCGAAAAAAGACCTTTAGAAAAGGTTGATCTCAAAGCAAAAGAATTATCTACCATCGCAGCAAAATGGGGGGCTATACCTACTCTGCCCATACTGTTCCCTATATTTTTCTCTATACATGAGGATCTGAAAGAGATTGCAACCATTATTTCCGATAACTCTTCTGATTGGGAAGAACCTTTCCTAGAACATTTTTTTCATTATCTTGTAGAGACAAAAAGGTTTACTCTTCTCTTGAATGATGCTTGTTGCAGAAGAGAACTTAGCATGGAATTAGCTAGATCTGTGAGAAAAAATTATCATAAAAGGTGTAAAGCAAGTGAATCTGAGCTCAAAAAAAGTCTGTATAAAATGGTAACGCAATCAGAAGCCATGAGTTCCATCTCTACAGATGGGAAAAAAAGGCTAGCTGAAATCAAAGAGTCCATTCTTACCAAGCTCTTCTTACTAGAAGATTTCTGTTCGGACTACAACCCCTTGACTCAATTACATGCAGAGGAGAATGCAGATATATATCTTACCATTCCCATTCTAACTCGTGCCAGAGGCGGTGATGCAACTATGAAAAGGTTATTACATGGAAAGAAAAAAAAGGAATTGAAGGAGGAAGTAGCTCTTTCTGCGCTAAGGATTTTTACAAAATTTGCAGTTTTTGCTGAGAAGAAAAAATATATTTTTTTTCCAGAAAAAATAGGAACTCTTTGTAACAGCTTTCAAGAGGCTCAGCTTTTTTCTTTTCGAAGTATATTACATAGTATACGCATGGCAATCCATACAATTATCCCTCCTTCTCCGCAAGCGCAAGAAAAAAATGGAGATCTTTTCTTAGATGAATGTTTTCAGTCGAAATTTCCCTATTTTCTCTTTCCTTCCTTTTCAGCTATAGCAAATGGCTGTGAAGCTATTCTGGAAAAAAGGGAAAAAGAAAATGATCCTTTCTACATCACACAAGAAGAATTTTATCATCAGGCACAAAATTGTCTTGTCAAAATCAAGGAATGGAAAAAAAGTTCTATCCAACCTCATCATCCTGAAACAGCGCAATTTTTGGAAAAGGCTCTTTCCCAACTCGAAGATCCAAAGATTCTCAACTTTTCCGTCCTAAGGTTCGAAGCAAATAAAGGTTCCTCTGTGAGCCTATCTATCTCACTTAACCGAATGAAGCTCTCTTTTCGATATAGAGGAGCGCTTACTTGGTACGAAGGGATAGTGGAACACTTACATCATACCAATAGTCAATTAGAGAGTTTAGGTAGAAAGCTGTTAGCTTTTACAAAAGAAGAGTTATCAAAAGAAAAAAATGCCTTCCATAAAAAGAAAAAAGAGATACTTCGCACCATATCGATCTACAGTGAAAGGATTATCTATCCTACTCTTTTCCTTTACTCCCTAATGAAATTGTTAACTTTTGATTCTAAACTCACAGATAAAAATGAACAGATCAATTTTGAAATTACACAGGATAATAGATTGAGAGGGCTCTTATCTTTCCTCAAAAAGGTGCAAGAGATCAAAGAGCTGAATAATAAGAAAAAAAAGCAGCCAACGAAAAAAAAGAAGAATAAATCAAAAAAGAAATCTTCTAAGCCATCAAAAGCCTCTGCTCAAAAGGCAACAGAAACTACCTCTCAAGAAGTTGCAAAAAATGAAAATCAAAATGAGCCTCTGACCCCTCTTCCTTCACCGGAATCTAAAGAAGAGGAATTATCTTCTCAAAATCTACCTACATTCAAAACTTTCCAAAAAGATATAGAGGCAGCAGAAAATAAAGAGAAGGCACTCTCTTCTTTGAAAAAACGGAATCAAAACTATGAGAGCATATGTGCTGCGCTGAAAAATCTAGGATACCTATTAGATCATACGGGAAAACATCATATTTTTGCTCATCCAGAGCGCCCTCATGCTAGGGTTACTCTCCCTAATCACAGAGGTGTCATTCCTAGAGGAACACAAATGAGTATCCATAGGCAAGTGCAAGAAGATTTGTAAAGAGATGGGTATATGGTGCCCTAGACTTTAATGGGATTGGTTGTTCTATTAGGAGTAGATTTTTTTTGGGGAATAGGAACGCCGGGTAGATAATTCGGCTCGAAAATACCTAAGTCCCAAAGAAGAAGACGCACTCCTTCCTCGGTTAAGTAATACTGTCCGAAAATATCCTGTTTTACCCACTTTTCTTTGTATCCAGTGGAGCTAACAAAATCTACTATTCCTCGCTCTGTTATATCAGTAAGCCACGGGGTAATGGCTCCCCATTGAATGTTTCTCGAGGACTCAAGGTTTTGCACCTTAGGCTTGATCGCATTGAATATGTTTGTTTCCAGTTTTTCGGTTATTAAATATCTTCTTCTAAGCACTTTTCTTCTAACGACGTCAGAAATAGCACTGGTATAAGCGGGTGCCATCTCATGACCTGAATGGAGCAATTTTGTAATAACTAATATCATAAGTTCGATTTTCTTTTCCGGATTGTCTACATCGAGGAAAGAGATCATCCAATTGTTAAGAAAATCGACTCCATAAGTTTGAAGGTATAGCTCACCTCGCTTAGAGCGGAACCAGGCCCAAAAAGCAGCTTCGAAGGTGTTGATTAAGTGAATATTATCGGTTCCACCCATAAGATCTTTGAAATCTATTCCTCTTACTTTCTGATCTTCTAGCGCTTTTTGTAATTCTTGTATCAACTCTGCCACTAAATGGGAGCGAAGAGAGGATAATTCATGATGGACAGCCCAGGCAATTTTTTTAGATTGTGGCTGGTACAAGAAAAGAATCTCTCGCAGCCATCCCTCTGTACAGCTTTTTCCAATGAGACAAAGTTCTTTTGTTTTTTCTTCAAAATCTAGTTCATCTCTTAGTAGGGATTCTATCATGGCAGCAAGAAGAGCCTGAAACTTCTCACAATTTACAGGTCTCTTATCCCCAAACATGCTTTCTACAAAACCTCTTTTCAGGATGCTCAGCCCATCTTTGCGATCTGATGTGAGCTCTATTCCTCTTTGGGCAATTTCTTTCTCAAATTGTGCGAAAAGAAGCTCTCTTTGAGCATTATTGATAGGTTTAGTTTGAGGTAGTAATTGGGCAACATGCTCCGAGTAGATATGAGAGGAGTTGACAGTGAAGTTATCTCTACTAGAAGTCATCGCCTCAATCTCTTTTTCAGTATAATGTGAAAGAGCTTTTGTTTGAGAAATGGTATGTGGTTTGGGCGGCGTGGGGATTTTACGTTTAGCAGAAAGAAGAGATCCAAGCGGAGAATGGAGCAGATATTGGTATCCTTTGATAGCAAAAGAGAGGTAGGCACCCATCTTAGATATGATATCCAAATCAATCACGAGAGGAATACATATGCCGGCAAATTCTGCCATAGGAGAGACTATGTTATCGACCGAAGAGGGGAGATAGCCGCTTCTTTTTACAAAAGAGAGTAAAGTAGTAGAGAGATTCAAAAGGGCATGTTCAGGGAAACCAAAAACTGCAAGAGCTACAGTAGTTGCTATCATCGCTACTCTGACAAGATGAGGGGAGATTTTGAGTACAAAATCACAAGCAGAGATGAGAGAGTTATGAATCGATCCTGTCCAGGTTCCCTTTTCAAATCGATCAGGAAAGAACATACCTGCTATCCCTCCTATAATTTTATATAAACTGGCTATGGTGGGGAAGCTGGTAGGCTGCTAAAGAACCCAAAGCTTGAAGCTGTCTACCATCTTTTTCTTGGACAGCGCTCTCAACCTGGAAATGATAGGTAGCGCATGAGCTTACTACTTCGAAGGCACCAATGGAATGAGACATAAAAAACCCGTAAAAAGGGGGCTATTTTATTTCGATGGAGGGATCTTTGCAATATGCAAAAATAAGTAAGCGGATATGGCAGGTCTCAAATCTTATTTTTTTACCAAATACATTGAGGTTTCTCCGGGAAGATAATAAGAGACAGGAACTACTTTCCAAAAAAAAGTTTGAATTTCTGCCTCCAGAACTTCACTCATTGCTTTTGACTCAGGAGATCCCAGTTGATCTATTACCATTCTCATTCCACAAACTATAAAACAGGTTTTTTTTTCATCTATCTGTAAAAAAGATTGTATAAGACTATGTATAATTTTGTGAGAAACATCTTTGTTTTTGTTGTCGTTCCACATACTTTGATAAATGGAATGCTTTAATATCTCTTCTCTTTTTTCGGGGGAGAGAGGGGTAATAAAAGCTTTTTTAGTTAGAAATATTTTTACAATTGTCTCTTTTTCGCATTCGATAGCTCTTTTGAGCATAGCCTCAAAAAGAGAGTGTTCGAAAGTAGAGGGCTTTTTACTCTCTGTAAATTTAGTTGCTATGAATTCATCTCCAGATTCGATAGAAGATAGTAGAGCTTTTGTCACCAGTTTTCGGTCAGCTTCATTTTTACAAAGAGATAAAAATTTCCCAATATTAGGTACTTTAGATAGAACAAGAACAAAGAGCGGAATGATC
>CAYPKB010000084.1:0-1692 GCA_964411185.1 uncultured bacterium | reverse complement strand
TGGTTAAAGGTAAACTGTTTTGATAAGAATTGAAGGAGATCTAATAGCTTTTCCGAAGAAAAGTGAGAGAGATCATCTAGCATCTTTTCATAAGAAATAGAATGTACATTAGAGGTAGAAGAAGTCTGTTCGCTTTCTCTTTGCTTACTTTCCGCCTCATCTTCCTGGATGGAAGAAGCTTTTTCGGCCTCATCGGAAGAAATAAATAAGCCAAGTGGAAAAAAGAGATGGAACAATCGATCAGCTTTAGTAGCCTCTCTTTCCATTTTCTTGCCCGAAGAGGTGCAAAAGGTAATAGGAGCCACTGTATGTTTATCTGAAATGAGACTTTCAGATAATTTTCGGTTTTCTTCAAAAAGTTGGATAGAGACTTGACGTATGAGTATATCAATTGTCATAGATCTCTGGGTAAATATTGAAGAGGGGTTGTTTCGTAAGACTGCCCACAAATCTACAGCAGTGAAAGATTCCATATCGGAAAGAGACATAGAAGATAGAGAAGACATTTGATCACCTTATTAGCGCAAAAATGGTAAACAAAAGTTATCTTTTATAGGAATCTTTTTTTGGTTGGGTTTTTTGCAGTTAGCATGAGTAGGAATTTTTCTTTCCAAATTTTTTTCCTGTAGAGTAACTTTCTATGGGTATGATAGGTTTTTGTCCTCTTGCATCTGGATCAAAGGGAAATGCTTTATATCTTGGAACTCCCAAAGCAAAAATCTTAATCGATGTAGGAATCTCGAAAAAAAGTCTTGTGGAAAGATTAGAAACTATTGGAGTAGAGATTGCTGAGATAGATGCGGTGATTATCACCCATGAGCATCATGATCACATATGTGGGTTAAAAAGCTTATACAAAGCAAAACAGATCCCCATTTTTACTAATAGGCTTACAGCAAAACAGCTAGTGTCTCATTTGAAATTTCTTCCCAAGTTCAAAATTTTCACCACAGCTGAACCTTTTTCCTATTTGGATATGGAGATTGAATCTTTTTCCATACAACATGATACCGTGGATCCGGTAGGTCTTGTAATCAAAATGGGTGGAAAAAAATTGGGCATTTGCACTGACCTTGGTTTTGTGACGCCTGTTGTTAGAGGTAAGTTATTGGGATCTCATTACCTCTATTTGGAATCTAACCATCAACCCAATATGGTGCATGCTTGCAAAAGGCCTCAGGTGTATAAACAAAGAGTGCTTAGTCGAACCGGTCATCTTTCCAATGAAGAGTGTTCGAATCTTCTATCAGAACTCTATCATCCAGAATTGGAGGCTATCTATTTGGCTCATTTATCTTCCGAATGTAACCATCCGGAGGTAGCTCTTCAAATGGCAGAAAAGAAATTGTTAGAAAAAACAAAAAATCTCCCTAAGCTAATGATAGCCCATCAGGATAGAGTCTCTGAAGGGATCGATTTCAGTGAGCTTTACTCTTCGTCCAAGAGCATTTGAGGAGAAGCCAGAACTTTTCTTGCTTTTGCACCATCTTGTGGAGATACAATCCCATTTTCTTCCAACTGGTCCATAAGACCTGCAGCTCTTGCATAGCCTATTTTGAGTTTTCTTTGTAAAAAGGTAGTAGAGGCATTTTTGCTGCTTACAACAAGTTGTACCGCTTTATCATAGAGGCTATCCTTCTCTTCGTTTTTCCCAGAAAATTCCTCACTGCTTTTCATCGCATCAAAAGAAGA
>CAYPKB010000083.1:2097-6262 GCA_964411185.1 uncultured bacterium | reverse complement strand
TACAACACCCGGTATAAATCGAGCCACACTATCAATTAGTACGATGGCTGCCGGACATCCACTAGAAAGCACATAGTTACCGATGCTTATCTGTTCATCGACCTCTTTCATGGCTCTCTCGTCGATTCCTTCATAATGACCACAAAGAACAATCAAATGATCTTCTTGGGCCAAAGACTCACATTTTTTAGCATCAAGCAATTTCCCCTGTGGGGTTAGGTAGATCACCTTAGAGTTGTCTTTTTTAACCGACCTGATTGCCTTTACAACAGGATCAGCACATAATAACATTCCAGGGCCGCCACCAAATGGCTTATCATCCACCTGCTTATGCTTTCCTTCTGCAAAATCTCGTATATTTATAAAAGATAGCTCGAGTAACTTATTTTCTCTGGCTCTTTTTAATATACTCTCATCGAAAGGTCCCCGGAAATATCCCGGAAATAATGAGAGGAGATCTATCTGCATAAGGAATTATTTGCTTTTTCCTTTTTTTGCTTTTGCTTCTCTTTTCTTCTCTGCAAAAGACTTTACCATTTCTGGAGCAAATCTTTTTACCAATGCTAAAGCATTGTCAGTGATTTCAGCACCTTGGCTTAACCAATGCTCTACTCTTTCCGCATTGACATACAAATTTTTATCGTCTGTCAATTGAGGAATATACCAGCCAAGTTTTTCTTTATATTTTCCATCTCTTGGTGTGTTTCTATCAGTAAGTACCAAGCGATAGGTTTTTGCATTTTTTGTTCCATGCTGTCTAAGTCTAATTACTGCCGCCATGACATATTCCCCATCTTTTTTAAATCAGATAAATTTTTCATCTTTGGAAGTTTCTTCATCATTTGTTTTGATCGTTTAAATCCCTTTACAAACCGATTAATTTGATCAAGGGAAAGTCCAGAACCTCGAGCTACTCTTCGTCTCCGATTTATCTCAAATTCTTTTTTACCTTCTCGTTCGTCTGGAGTCATCGATAATATCATAGCTTCCATTTGTTTCATCTGTTTATCTGACATATCCAGATTCCCAAGTTCAGAAGCTCCGGGTAGCATTTTTAACACTCCCTTCATCGAACCCATCTTTTTTATCATAGAAAGCTGTTTTAAATAATCATTAAAAGTAAAACTTGCTTTTCTAAATTTTTCTTCCATCTCTTCTTTTTCAGCTTCGTCAACATGTTCTTCAGCCTTTCTTACGAGGTTAATAACATCTCCCATACCCAGAATTCTGTCTGCCATGGAAGTTGGATGGAAGGGTTGAAACTCTTCTATTTTTTCACCGATACCCTCAAATTTAAGAGGTTTTTTTGTAACTTCTCTGATAGACAATGCCGCTCCCGCTCGAGCATCACCATCTAACATGGTAAGAATAGAACCGGAAATACCAATCTGCTCATCAAACTGTTGGGCTGTTTTTACGGCGTCCTGTCCACTGGTGGCATTGGCCACAAATAGTATTTCACAAGGTTGTAATGTATTTTTCAGAGCAGAGAGCTCTTTCATCAATTCTTTATCTACATGAAGTCTTCCGGCTGTATCAACAATAAGCACATCTCTGTAATCATCTTTAGCCTCTTTTTTAGCCCTCTCAGCCAATGTAACTACTTTTTTTTCTTCCGTAGAAGCTACTACGGGCACATCTATCTGAGCAGCTAGTACCTGTAGCTGTTGAATGGCTGCAGGTCTTTGTAAATCACAAGCTGCAAGCATAACTCGCTTACCCTGCTTTTTCAAAAAATTAGCTAGCTTCGCTGAGGTAGTTGTTTTTCCAGATCCTTGTAAACCAACCATCAAAATTACAGCAGGCGATCCTTTTAAATGCAGTCCACTCTCTTCTCCTCCCATTAGCTCAACTAGCTCATCATGAACTATTTTGATAAACTGTTCGGAGGGTTTTACTGATTTAAAGAGCTGTTGCCCTACAGCTTTTTCTTTAACTTTTTGAACAAAAGCACTTGCAATAGAATAATTGACATCGGCATCTAATAGTGCATATCTTACCTTTCTTACAGCTTCGGTAATATTGGACTCTGTCAAAGATCTTTTCTGCAAAGAACCGACTATTTTTTTAAACTTATCTGTTAAACCTGCAAACATGATGATAATTAAGAATTGTTTACTACTAGGGTACCTGGAAGCTTCATTCCATTTCAAGGAAAAAGAAGCGGTCTAGACCGGACCAATCTTTCTCAATTCTTCCCGAAAAATCCTGAAAAATTTGCTTTACCTGCCCCCCTTGCTGATGTCCTATTTCAAGAAAACATTTACCATCAGGCAGAAGCACGTTAGATATCTCTTGCGCTAATAAGCGATAGTAATAGAATCCGTCCTCCCCACCAACTAATGCAAGCATGGGTTCGAAATCTTTTACTTCGTAAGATAGACCTTCATATTCATTTTTGGAGATATAGGGAGGGTTACATAGAATATAATGAGCCTTTTCACCTGCAAAAGGCTGCAAAAAGTCACCACAACGAAAAGAAACAGATAGCTGATTTCTTTTAGCGTTTTCTTTCGCTACATCAAGAGCCTTTGCTGATAGATCAGACAAGGTAATTTGGAGCATAGGAAATCTTTTTTTTATGGATAACCCCAAAGCCCCAGATCCTGTGCAAAGATCCCATAAAATTTTTCCTTCCAAACCCCCATCTTTTTCCAGCTGATGAGCTACTTTTTCCACGAGAATTTCACTCTCTTGCCTAGGTATAAGAACATCATCTGTGATCTTCAAAACCAAATCCGCAAAAGGTATCTCTCCTAAAATATACTCAACAGGCTCTCCCTTTCCTCGTCTTTGCAGTAAGGGACGTATAGTCGCAAGCTCCTCTTCACTTAATGGGCGATCAAATTGTAAATAGAGATCTGTTTTAGATATCTTTAGAGCTTCCTGGAGAATTCTTTCTGCAGACCTTCGAGGATAAGCTACTTTCTTTTTAGAGAGATAATCTACAGATGCCTTTAGAACTTCTAAGAGTGATTTCATGCAGAGAGCTGTTTCTGATAAAAATGAGATAACAAAGCAGAAGTAAGTTCATCCAAATCTCCATCTAATATTTTGGAGAGCTTATAAAGAGTTAAGTCAATTCTGTGATCTGTAATTCTATTCTGCGGGAAATTATAGGTTCTGATTCTTTCAGAACGGTCACCTGTACCTACCTGAGAAGAGCGCATGCTCGCCATTTCTTTTTGCTTCTTGATTCTCTGTTCTTCTGCAATTTTTGCCGAAAGGATTCGAAGGGCTTTATCTTTGTTTTTATGTTGAGATCTCTCTTCTTGACATGCAGCTACAATTCCAGTGGGTATATGAGTGACACGGACAGCTGAGTCTGTAGTATTGACATGTTGACCACCCGCACCAGATGCTCGAAATGTTTCTATGCGCAAATCTGCATCATTTATCTCTACCTTTTCTTCTTCACCAGGCTCTGGTAAAACGGCAACGGTAACAGCTGAGGTATGGACCCTTCCCTGAGCTTCAGTTTCCGGAACTCGTTGGACTCTATGAGTTCCACCCTCGTACTGTAAAGAGCGAAAGACTCCTTTTCCACTGAGGCCCATAACATACTCTTTGAAACCACCTTTTTCAGACTCAGTACAAGAAAGGGTTTCTACATGCCAACCCTTCTTCGAAGCGTAGTTCTTATACATTCTTACACAATTCCCCACAAAAAGAGCCGCTTCTTCACCACCAGTACCTGCTCGAATTTCCATAATGACATTAGCATCATCTCTTGGATCAGGGGGAATTAAGAGGAGTTCAACCTCAGCTTGCGCAGCAGCAATCTGAGGTTGCAGATCTTCAATTTCTTGATGAACCATCTCTATGAGATCTGTATCTTGCGTCTCTTCAGATAAAAGCCTCTGATCTTCCTGTAAACGCTTGGTTAAATCACAAAGTTTGGTCCATGCATCTTTGATATCAGACAAATAGGCATGTTCTTGCGAAAGACTTTTATACTTTTTTTGATCAGCTAACGTTTCCGACTGCCCTAATAGCTCTTCTACTTCAGACAAACGACTTAGTAACTTTTGTACTTTTTGCTCCATCTAGAAATGATTAGCTTTTTTTCTTTCTTTTGGGAGCAGCTTTGGTTTCTTTCGCTTTTTTTTGTTCTTCAACCACTGATTCCTGTTTTTTGGAGTAATTTTTATACTTGTTGGTAAAT
>CAYPKB010000083.1:1286-2087 GCA_964411185.1 uncultured bacterium | reverse complement strand
TACCTTCAGTATCAGTATATTTTTTTGTTTTGGTGAAAAACGGATGAGAGGAGGATGAAACGGAAACTCTATAGACAGGGTACTCTTTACCATCAACAGTCTCTGTTTCAGTAGTTTCTACGGTAGATCCAATGATAAATTGGGTGCCGTTAGAAGAATCGATAAAAAGAACATCTCTGTATTCAGGGTGCTTATTTTTTTTCATAACAAAATATCTCTTTTTTAAAAAAACAGGTGGACTATAGCATACTTTCTATGACCATTTAAAAACAAGGTTATCACCTAGGGAGAATGACTTTTTTCATGAGAACTTATCATAGAATCACTCCATCCTCACCTAAAGCAATTCTTTATTTGATTTATCTGCAAATAGGTTTGTCTGCTGTTTGGATGGTCTTGAGCTCACTTTTTCCAAGATTCTCTTTCTATTATCTTCAACACTTTTTCGCTCTCACCTTATTAGGAATAAAGAACTTTTTTCTTTGGCAATATGTAACTTATTTTTTAGCCGACTTTATCCTTCCTCAAACGATCATTGGAGATGCTTTTATTTTTGCAATCAAACTCTATATGTTTTGGATTGCAGGGACAATCATAGCAGAGAGAAAGTCCTCCTCATCTTTTCTCCTCTTTTATTTCTTTATAGGGATACTAGGTGGGATAGCTTCCGCTCTCACCTTGTTATATTGGTCTGTCCCCGTCCCGTTTTCTTATTCATTTGGAGTAATTATTGGCCTCTTTATAGCCGCGTTAATGCTCTCACCAGATGCAAAAATCTTTTTATTTAACGCCTTCCCTGTC
>CAYPKB010000083.1:0-1276 GCA_964411185.1 uncultured bacterium | reverse complement strand
TATAGTGGTAGTGATATTAGCCTACTCCTTGCTGAGAAATCTTTCAGAAGGAAACGCTCCCAATACTGCCAATATTTTTACCATCTCGCTGGTAAGTTATTTTTATGCAGTAATTATTTGGAAGTGCAAAGGCCCCTTTCGACAATTGCATGCCCTCGAAGATAAACTTCGAAACTGGAGAAGGTAAAATTAGTTTTTTTCCTGCAAAAAATTCTGTATAGCAGATCTAACAGCTTGACATCCCGATAAGATTCCCTCTTCATAACGAAATTCTGGATTGAGTTCTAATTCAGGAAAGTCATTGGGCTGTAAAATATCTTCAGGAGTTAAATAAGGCAAAATTTTTCTTGCTCTATGTAAAAGCTTTTTTTGCTGATGCTCAACTAATTCATTCAACAATAGTAGAAGTTTTTTTTCCATGAACCCTCAATTTTTGAAAAAAGTCTTGCATAAGATAAGCAGCCTCCTCTTGTAGCAATCCCCCAGAAATTTCAACCTGGTGAAAGGGATGCTTTTTTTCAAACAGATCTACCCAACTGCCGTTCGCGCCTAACCTTAGATCTGGCGCTCCCCAAACAACTTTTTTGACCCTACTGTTTAAAATGGCGCCAGCACACATTGGACAGGGTTCAAGAGTGCAATAGAGAATGCAATCCTCAAGACGCCAATCCCCATAAGCTGATGGAGCTGAAGAGAGACATAAAATTTCTGCATGCGCTGTTGCATCTACTAATTTTTCTACTTGATTGCGTCCGTAAGCGATAATTTTATTATTGTGGACTAAAACCGCTCCAACAGGCACCTCTCCTTCTTCTGCTGAAAGATTGGCTTGATGAAGAGCTGCTCTCATAAATTTATGATCATCAGTAGAAAATTTGTTTTCATTTAACATAATACAGTAAAATTTTTTCAAAGTGATTGGACCAAATATTACCAGCTTTTTTAGTAGGTGTAAAACGGTTTTGCAGTTGCTTGATTAACCTATTTTCGTTACAATAGCACGATAATTAGATGAAAAATTTAAACTCTCAAATGGAGTAAAAAAATGTCGCTCGATAAAGGTACTAAAGACGAAATCACAAAAAAATTTCAATTACATGATAAAGACACCGGTTCTGCAGACGTACAAATCGCTATCCTGACGGAGCGAATTGCTGAATTAACAGAACATTTGAAAGTTGCTCCCTCTGATAATAGCTCCAGATTAGCCCTGCTTAAACTTGTAGGACAGAGAAGAAAACTTTTAGAATACCTCAATTCTACTGACACTGAAAGA
>CAYPKB010000082.1:0-6294 GCA_964411185.1 uncultured bacterium | reverse complement strand
TTTGCAATGCCTCTCTAGCCCACTTGATCAAAAGTGTTTGATCTCTTGGAATCTCTTTGTCTAAAAATCCAAATTTGACACAAATTCTTGTCTCATCGGCATGACTATTTTTTTTCGGAAAAATCATCGACTCAAAGACTACGCCGGTTACTTTCTCTTTTTCAGAAGGGGCTACCAAATATCCGAAAGAGGGCAGATGGACCACTTTTTTATGATAACCTAAATGGACGGCAGCAATAGTAATATCCTGGATAGAAGAGATAGATTCTGCCAAGGATGAGTCAACTGAAGTAAGAAGCCTTTCCGCCTCTTTTTTGGAGGTAGCCAAGAAGAGATGTTCTGCTTGTATGGTATCTCTAGGAGTTTTCGCAAAGATCTTACCATTTTTCCATTGAATCGATTCGACTGGATTTTTCAACCAAATATGTTTCTCTATTTTCTTTGCTAACAGAGCAGGTATCTGTTCATTTCCACCCGCCAAGGAAAAGAGGCCTCTATGTGTAAGTTGAGAGAAAAAAGAACCAGAGAGAAGTTTCCATAGTTTTTTCCACCTGGAAGGAGAGCTTTTTGCAAAGGCAAAAAGAGCTGGATAGCAACATTGTAAAGAGAGCTTTTGCATTGGACCTGCATGTATAGCTGAAGTGAAAGCTCCAAATAGATCTTTTGCATTAGGATGATGGCTCTGCTGTTGGAGAAATTTTTCTACAGATAGATCCTCTACCGGCCCTTGACCTGCTCCGGAGCTTGCCAAAAGGGAAGAAATGATCGGTCTTGTGAAGGGATTGGTTATAGCTTCTTTTACGCTGGAGGGAATAGGAAGGAGTCTGTTTTGGGTATAGAGATATCGTAGGGAGCTTTGCTTGGAAGAGTAGATGAGATCATTATCCAATCCCAATTCATGGATTAACGATAACAATTCTTTGCTTTGCTCTTTTTTGAAAGCTCTAGGGCCCATTTCGAAAAGAAAGCCTTTTTCTTTTCGGGTATGGATCCAGCCACCTGGTCTATCGGAATATTCGCAGAGTAAAAAGCTATCTACCCCTCTTTTTTGCATATAATAAGCAAGAGAGAGACCCGATATGCCTCCACCCACAATCAGATATTTTACTTGCATACTCTATTTTTCTATAGATGCCATAATTCTTTCTAAAATGCCATCTGTAGTAAAACCATGCTCCTGTCTTAAATCTTCAATAGGAGCAGAGTGACCAAAACCTTCTACAGAAACCGCAACCCCATCTACTCCAATATATTTAGACCAACCGAAATCAGAGGCAGCTTCTATAGAGACTCTAAGACCAATATCTCCTCCGAGAACAGATTGCTTATATTCTTCGGATTGCGCTTCAAAAAGTTCCCAACAAGGAAAAGAGATCACTCGTACTGATTTGGAAAGATTTTCTAACCTTTCTGCTACATCCATAGCTAAAGACAACTCTGAACCGGTGGCCATGATGGTAACATCGGGCTTCTTTTTCTCTTTATGGACAATGTAGGCTCCTTTTCCCACCCCTTCTGAATAGGAGCGATCTGTTCCTTTTACTAGTGGAACTCCCTGCCTAGTCAGAATTAATGCTGTGGGTCCTTGATATTTCAAAGCGGCAATCCATGCCATTTTTACCTCATTGCTATCTGCAGGTCTAATGAGATGAAGATTGGGCATAGCTCGTAGTGAAGCAAGGTGTTCCACAGGCTGATGAGTAGGACCATCTTCCCCTAAAAAGATAGAATCATGAGTAAACTGATAGATCACATGATAATGCGACAGTGCAGCTAGCCTAATGGAATTCCGCATATAATCGGAAAAGGTAAGAAAAGTACCGCAGTAGGGAATAAAGAAATTCACTTTGGACAGTCCATTGACAATGGTACCCATTCCAAACTCTCTTACCCCAAACTTTATATTTCTTCCTGAATAATCACCCGGTTGTAAGATAGGAAACTCTTCCATCATAGTTTTATCGGAACAAGAAAGATCGGCACTTCCTCCATAAATAAAAGGACAATGTTTGCCAAGTGATTGCAATACTTTGTGAGAGGCATTTCTCCCTGCAATGGGATCTTTCAATTCTATTTTTTGTAAGAGTTCTTCCAGGTTGTTAGGGAGTCTTTTCTCTTTCATCTGTTGATATTCTTCGAAAAGTTCAGGATTGGCTTTGGACCACTTTCGAAGATTGTCATTCCAGATTTCTTCTTTTTCTTTATCTTTTTCTAACTTTTGTTCGAAAAAGGTAGAGACAGATTGCGGAATGAAAAAGGGTTCGGAAGAGAGATGTCTCTTTTCTTTAACCAGTTGCACCTCTTCTTCTCCCAAGGGAGATCCATGCGCTTTATGCGTCCCTGCTTTATTGGGAGACCCTTTTCCTATGATGGTATGCATCATGACCAGAGTGGGTTTTTCTTGATGGTTACGCAGATGAGTAAAGAGTTGATCCATCTGGTCATAATCGTAAGGATCCACTTCGACTACATCCCAGTTGTAAGCTTTATATCTAGCTTTGGTATCTTCACTTAAACATTCAGATATAGGTCCATCTAGACAAATTTTGTTGTCATCGTAGAGTAAAATGAGGTTGTCCAAGGCTAAATGACCGGCAAGAGAAGATACCTCGGAAGATACCCCCTCCATTATGCATCCATCTCCAGCTACACAAAATACCTTTTGATGGAAAAGAGGAAAATCTTCGGAATGAAATTTTTCTTGTAAGATTTTTAATCCCAATGCCATCCCAACAGAGTTTCCAACTCCCTGTCCTAAAGGACCTGTAGTGACTTCTACGCCGGGAGTAAGATAACATTCAGGATGACCTGGAGTCATTGAATGAAGCTGACGAAAATTTTGGATCTCGTCCATAGAAAGATCATATCCCGACAGATGAAGGAGTGAATAGAGCCACATCGATCCGTGACCTGCAGAAAGGATGAGTCTATCTCTTCCTGCCCAATGTGGATTTTTCGGGTTATAGTTCATATGATGGCCAAAAAGGTAGGCTCCTATTTCCGCACAACCCATAGGCATGCCGGGATGTCCAGAGTTTGCTTTTTGGACAGCATCGATCGATAAAGCTCTTACAGTTTCTGCAATTCTTTGTAACTCTTTCTTTAGATCTTCATTCATAGTGAATTTATCTTCCTATTCTCTTAGAAAAGGCAAGTATGGCAAAGATAAGATTTTCAAGCTAAATTTTTTTCCCTCAGCACATTGTTGTATTTTTTCTATGAGGTTTGCCATAATCATCCATTGTTTCTATGTCTTCGAATGAGTTAAGAAAAAAGTTTTTGGCCTTTTTTGCCAGTAAGGGACACGAAATCGTTCCCTCCTCACCCGTCTATCCCTTAGACGACCCTACCCTATTGTTTACCAATGCAGGGATGAATCAGTTCAAAGATGTTTTTTTAGGCAGTTCTAAACGCCCCTACACAAGAGCTGTATCGGCCCAAAAATGTATTCGTGCTGGTGGAAAACATAATGATTTGGAAAATGTAGGTCACACTACAAGGCATCTTACTTTTTTTGAGATGTTGGGTAATTTCTCTTTCGGAGATTATTTCAAAAAAGAAGCCATAGCCTTTGCCTGGGAAGTCTCTCTGGATCTATTCAAGCTTGACCCTACTAAAATCTGGGCTTCTGTCTTCCAAGAAGATGAAGAAAGCTACCGTCTGTGGCAAAAATTTTTACCTAAAGAGCGGATTGTAAAAATGGGCGAAAAAGATAATTTTTGGTCTATGGGTGAAGTGGGTCCTTGTGGACCTTGCTCTGAGCTTCTGTTTGATAGAGGTGCCTCTTTTGGTCCTGCCTCTTCTCCTTTGCATGACCCGGAAGGAGAGAGATTTTTTGAATTTTGGAATCTCGTTTTCATGCAGCAAGAGAAAAAAGAAGATGGTTCCCTTGTTCCCCTTCCCAACAAATCCATTGATACTGGAGTAGGGTTGGAAAGAGTGGTCAGTTTGCAAATGGGACTTACCTCCATCTTCCAAACCGATATTTTACGAGAGTTGATCTCTTCCATTGAAAGGCTTTCTCAACAAAAATATTCCCTAGAAGATAAAAAACTCTCTCCTGCTTTTCATGTAATAGCAGATCATATCCGTTCCCTCTCTTTTGCTATAGCAGATGGGTTGATTCCTAGTAATACAGACCGAGGTTATGTCTTAAGAAAAATTCTAAGAAGAGCTGTTCGATATGGAAAGCAGCTCGGTTTCACAGAGCCCTTTTTAGGAAAGGTCTCTGACACATTAGTTAATATCATGGGAGATGATTATCCTGAACTCTCCTCTTCTCACGCTAAAATACGAGAGGTCCTCCATAAGGAAGAAGAGGCCTTTTTCCGTGTCCTTCGAAGAGGAGGAAACTTGATGGCAGATATTATAGCAGCTGCCAAAAAAAAGAAAGTGATTCCGGGAGAGGCTGCTTTCAAATTGAAAGATACCTACGGATTTCCTATTGAGGAGATCACTTTAATGGCCAAAGATCACCAATTGACTGTCGATTTGAAGACCTACTACCGTCTGGAAGAAGAGGCTAAAGAACGTTCTAGAGATGCTAAAGTGGAAGCGCATCAACATTTTTCCAAAAATCTTTTCACCGATTTTGCCTCTCAACACTCTTCTTGCTCCTTTGTGGGATATGAAGAAGAAAAATCAGAGGCCACTATTATAGGAATTGTCAAAGAAGATACCTTTGTAGATGAGCTTTCCGAAAAAGAAGAAGGGGTGATTCTCCTTGATCAAACTCCTTTCTATGCTGAAATGGGGGGTCAGGTAGGTGATAGTGGCACTATTTCTCACGGTGACAACAGTTTTCATGTGGAGACTACCCGCTCTCCTTATGAAGGTGTCATATCTCATATGGGGAAACAGGAAAAAGGATCTCTCCGCGTCGGAGAAAAAGTATCGGCTCAAATCAATCATAGAAAAAGATCTGCTATACAAAGGAACCATACAGCCACCCATCTGCTCCATTGGGCCCTTCGGAAATTATTTGGCTCCCATATCAAACAATCAGGTTCTTTTGTAGGGCCTGAAAGATTACGTTTTGATTTTGCCCATCACAAACCCCTATCTTTCCACGAACTTCGTCAACTGGAAGATATGATCAACCAAGTAGTCTGGGATTGTCATCCAGTGCAAAGCTACCATCTTCCTTATAAAGATGTGATGACCAGAGAAGATATCCAACAGTTTTTTGGAGATAAATATGGAGAGGTAGTTCGTGTCATCGATATTGATTTTTCTAAAGAACTCTGCGGAGGAACCCATGTTCCCAACACCGGGAAGATTGGTCTTTTTCGCATCGTCAAAGAGTCTAGCATAGCAGCAGGAGTCAGAAGAATTGAAGCAGTGACAGCCTCTTATGCAGTAGAGGCCATAAGAAAAGAAGAAGATCTTCTATCCGCTGTAAGCGCCAAGTTACAAACCCCCACGCCCAAAGTAATGCAAAAAGTGGATCAACTACTCTCTTCTCTTGCTGAGAAAGATGAACTCATAGCCAAAAATGAGAGAGAAAAGATCTCTGCTCTTTGTGATGAGTTATTACAAACAGCACAAAATGGTCCTGATTTCCGCTGGATTTGCCAAGAGGTCTCTATAGATAAATCTCATTTGATGGACCTTGCCAACACTCTTTTATCCCAAATGGAACCCGGCCTTGTTATTTTGGGATCTAAAAACGAACAAAGCTGTCAAATTGTTGTGCGACTCTCTTCCTCTCTGCCTTTCGATGCAAAACAGCTCATTCAAGAGATTGCACCTCTCATCAAAGGAGGGGGAGGTGGAAAAAAAGAGATGGCACAAGCAGGCGGTAAAGCTCCTGAATCACTATCTTCGGCATTGAAAAAATTGCAATCCCTTCTCTCTGCATGATTCCCATCACACATAGTCAATCGTTACAGCAGCTTCTATCTCAGGCTAGAAAAGGAGAAAACCTCTTTCTAGAGGGTATCTCAGATGCTACCAAAGCCTTTTTAGTCTCATTTTTGCAAGAAGAGCTAAAAAAACAGGTGATTATCATTTCCGGTGGTACCGCTGATGATAATTGGATGATAAACCTCCAATTTTTTGCTCGAAAAGGTGGATTAGAGCTTCCGGCTTGGGAGGTTCTTCCTGGAGAAGAGATCACACCCAATGCTGATCTTATGGGAGAGCGACTCAAAACACTCTCACTACTGTCGAAAAATGGCAGAGAAAGAGCCCTTTTGTCCTCTTTTCTCGCTTTGATGCAAAAGGTTCTTCCTAAGTCTGACTACTCTAAGCTTTCCCACACATGGAAAAAGGGAAAGGAGCTTCTTTTTAATA
>CAYPKB010000081.1:0-6335 GCA_964411185.1 uncultured bacterium | reverse complement strand
GAGATGAATCTGTTATCTTTTCTAAAAGATGGACTCCTTTTTCGATATTTTTACCAAAAGAGGGAGCCAGTGAAGAATTTTTTACATTTTCTAATATCGCGATAAATTCTGCTGCATCTACTTCATCTGAATAACAATATTCTTCCCAAATGCGTAAAAATCCCAAATAATCATTTTGAGCGATTCTTTCTAAAAAATCCTTAAGATAGGCCATGTCTACTTCCATTACTTTTTCACTTTTTTTGAGTTCGAGTATAGATTATCGTCAGAATACAAAGCAAAATATAACCTTCTGTAAAGAATAGCTTTAAGAGTTGGTGTAAAGCTTTTATTGAAATGGAAAGATTCATTTTTGTAGATTGTCTTAGCTATGGCTAAGCTAAAAATAAGAAAAAATATTGAAATTCCTCTTTCTTATCCTCCTTCTGGAACCCCGAAAATAGTATCCCATCCCGACCAGATGGCCCTTGATTTATCACCTTACCATTACCTTCGATTGGAATTATTAGAGAAGGAAGGAGGTTGGGTTTATAAAGGTCAGCCCATAGTCAGAGACAAAAAATTCCCCAAAAGACAATTTGTTTCCCCTTGCCATGGACAAATCAAAGAGATTAAAAGAGGAACCAGAAGAGCTCTAACAGAAATCATTCTTGAATATTCTTCGGAAAAAACTATAGAAAATTCTATTCCTTCTGATGCAAAGGATCCCAAAGAGTTGATAGATAGTTTTTTGTATCATGGATTAGGAACATTGATACGAAAAAGGCCTTTTGGGACTTTGATAACAGATCAACTTCCTAAGGCAATTTTTCTAGATCTTACAAGAAAATCACTCTATCAACCTCCCTTTGGCCTGCAAATAGAAGGATATGAACTTTTTTTTGAAAAAGCTCTCTCTATTTTACAAAAGATTTCTCCTTCTCAACTATTTGTACTGGGAAATAGCAAAGAGACAGACAACTTTTTTGCCAATCGAGAAGAAATTGGGTATCTCTCTTGCGAAGGGAATGTCTATTCAGCGATCTCATTTGCCATTCAACGAAATACCCCCATTCAATCGATAGATGAAATCATTTGGGAATTGGATCTGATGGGAGCTATCTCTATCGGAAGATTCTTTTGTGAGGGAACCTACCATACCGATCGATTGGTGGGAGTGGGGGGAACCCAAGAACATTCCGGTTTTTATAAGAGTTCGTTAGGAAGTCCAGTGCATCATCTTCTACCAGACCTTGCAAGTGACTTGCATATTGTTATGGGAGATCCTCTTCTAGGTAGAAGAGGAAATAGCGACTCTGTTCTCACTTCATCTGAAGATGTCATATCTCTCATTCCACAGGAAAAAAAACGAGAATGGTTCTATTTTTTGAAACCCGGATGGAAAAAGTTTACAGCAACCAGAGCTTATCTCTCTTGGCTTAGCCCCAAAAAACAATTCTTATGGACCTCTAGTAAAAATGGCGAGGAGAGAGCCTTCATTGATGAGATGATCTATCAAAAGGTGATGCCCTTGTCCATACCTGTAGCCCCTTTGATCAAAGCTCTTTTGGCGAAGGAGTATGAAGAGGCTATCAAACTAGGATTTTTGGAGTTGCAAAGAGATGATCTAGCCCTTGCTACCTTCATATGTCCTTCCAAAATTGATCTGATGGGTATTTTTGATGAATCTGCAAAAAAATATGCTCAGGAGCAACTTTCCTTGATTTAATGAGGACGATTTTTCATGCTTTCCCTGATGCATCGCAGCTTTTTTCTTTTTTTATTTCTTCCTCTTCTGCTTTTTTCAGAAAGTTATGAAGATCTCTTTGAAGATCTAGAAATTGTGGAAAAGATCAATCAAAAGGAAAAAAAATCCCTGCCTCAACTGTTCAATTTCCAAATGCAAGGTGGATATTATACGATGCCATCTGCCCGGATGGCTAAAGGAGGAACTCTCGGGTTAAAATGGGCTTTGGACCAACCTTATTATATTTACAGCCTACTGATTCAATTGTATGACAGGTTAGAACTGGTTGGAAATTATTGGATCTATAGAGACAAACCGGAACCTTTTTTTGGAGAAAAAGGGTTTGGAGATGATGCAGAAAGGGCTGCGGCTCTGAAATATTCTCTTTTAAGAAAAGAGGATGGAATTCCCATTTTACCGGAGTTTGCTGTTGGATTGAATGACTTCATTGGGACGCAACGTTTTCGTTCTTTCTATGCGGTTGCCACGCAAACATTTGTACCCTATGGATTAGAATGTACCCTGGGATGGGGAACAGGAAGAATCGATGGTTTTTTTGGAGGTATTGCCTATACTCCTTTTCAAGAAAACAGATGGTTACAGGGACTCACTTTAGCTGCTGAATACGACGCTAATGATTATAAACATCATCGTTTCGAGCATCCAGAGGGCAGAGAGGTAAAATCGAGAATCAATGTGGGTTTACACCTCAATCTTTTTAACCATCTATTTGCCAACGTCAGCACACTGCGCGGTAAAGAGATAGCCACTTCTGCTGCTTTTTCCTATAATTTTGGTTCGACAGAAGGGTTTTTTCCAAAAATCTACGATCCCCCCTATTATACTACCCCCCTAGATACTCAAGCGTTAGGAGAGCTGAGAACGCAAAATAGTTTTGCCCATGAACTGGCTTATGCTTTCCAAGAACAGGATTTAGAGCTGTTTACTGCTTACCTTGTACCTAATAAGAAAGACTCCTTATGGTTGAAAATTATCAATGTTCGTTATGCCGAAGAAAACGAAGTACGAAAGCGAATTGCAAGGGTTTTATCTGCCCTTCTTCCCTCCAATGTTTCAGAAGTGACGGCTGTAATTGAGGCGGATGGATTATTGGTTCACGAATATTGCTTTCAATCTAGAGAACTCAAAAGGTTAAGAGAAAATAGAATATCTGAAACAGAGTTTCAGATAGTTTCACCCTTACATAATGTTGGATTGAAACCCAATAGTCATCAATCTGCTCTTATATATGAGAAAAAGAAAAAAATTTGGACTTATACTTTCCGACCGGTTTTGCGAACCTATTTTGGAAGTTCCAGCGGCAAGTTAAAAGCAGATGTGGGCATCTCTTCTACTTTCGAGGGATATCTTGCCGACCAATTTTATTATAATTTTTCGTGTAGTTATACCTTACTCTCCAACGCTAAGGGGATTGGTTCCAGAGATACATTGAACCCATCTAGAATTATCAATGTGCGCAGCGATGCTATTGTATATCACAAGACCAACTCTTTTCATCTTGATACGGGGTATCTGCAAAAAAGTTTTTCTTTTGGCAGAGGATGGTATGGTCGTTTTGCGGGAGGATATTTCGAAACAGCTTATGGGGGATTTGCAGTAGAGGCACTATATTATCCAGCTTGGGCCAACTGGGCTATTGGGATAGAGGGAGCTCTTCTAGGTAAAAGAAGATATTATGGGCTTGCATTTGATAGAAAAATAAGAAAATTCGAGGGAGATCAATTTGTCTATGTTCCTTACTTTGGAAGGCAATATTTTTTAGATATCTACTATCAGTTACCCTATCTCCAGCTCGATTTCAAAGTAAGCATTGGAGAATTTTTGGCCCATGACAAAGGAGCTAGAATCGATGTGGCAAGGACTTTTTCCTCAGGAATGACAATTGGATTTTGGTATACAGCTACAAATGGCAATGATCAAATTGGGGGAAAACAATATTTTGACAAAGGATTTATGATTACCTTTCCTCTGGATCTTTTCCTTAATAAATCCAGTAAGACAAGGGTGGGCTATGGAATGGCCGCCTGGCTCAGAGATGTGGGAGCCAAGGCAAATACTGGAAAAGAATTATACCGCACCATCTTCTATGAAAGATTCAATCCCGACCATTACAAACCTTACCCTTAAAAAAGCTCTGTTTTTTTCTTTTCCTTATTGCCAGTATTGATTTAACCTTCCAGTTACAAAGGGAAGATTTTGAAAAAGAAAGGAAAGGCAAATCATGCAGCCATATGAGCAATTTACCGAAAGCCAAATGAAAATTTTAGAAAGGTTTGTTTCGAATGCGGCCAGTAATGTTTTTGTGCTACGAAATCTACCAGAAGTCATCAAAGGAGCTCTTTTTTCTAGATACTCCAGATCGACTTTAGGATTGCGATCTCTCCTTTTAAAAGAGTTCATTCTAAATGAAGATACAGCCTTTTCTTCTATTACAGGAAAAGTAGAAGATGAAACGGATGAGCAATTAGTTGCAATAAAGAAGGCCCAAAATTTTTATGATAGAATATTGGATGGATATGGCGATGACTCTATTGGGGAATTAGGAGGAGCTCATCTCGCGGTAGAAAATGTATCGATGATTGCAGCCAAAAATATAGAGGATGCCAGGATCGGCGGATCTCCCTTAGAAAAGTCTACAAGATATATCTATTTCGATCAGAAAGTGGACGGGGAATATCTCTTTTATCAAGAACCGATCATCATGACTTCTGCTTTTCGGGACCTGTATGTAGAGACTTGTAACTTTCTTTTTGACACCTACAGTAAATTGATTCCCCCTCTTACCCAGCAGATGGAACAAAAATTCCCTAAGGAACATACCATTTCAAAGGCAGCCTATACCGCTTCTGTAAGAGCCAAAGTATTGGATTGTTTGAGGGGACTTCTTCCTGCATCTGCCATGACCAATATGGGAGTTTATGGAAACGGAAGGTTTTTCGAAGGATTGATTCAGAAGCTCAACTCTCATAATTTAGCCGAACTACAAGATATAGGAAGAAAAGCACATACAGAACTCTCTAAAGTGATCCCCTCCTTTGTGCGAAGAGCTGAACCCTCCCATAAATATCAACAAACCTTCACCTCTTTTTACGAAGAGATGAACAATGAATTAAAACAACTTGCCTCTATTCATAAATCTTGTGTCCAAGAACATAGGCAGTTAGGGGTGAAACTCATTCATCATGATCCTGACGCTTGCGCTAAAGTAGCAGGAGCTCTTCTCTTTGAACATAGTCATGCATCTTTGGAATCACTGCAATCTCATTGTAGAAAGTTAGAGGAAGAAGGGATGCTAAGGATTTTAGATGCTGCTTGTACTTCGAGGGAAAATAGAAGGCATAAATCACCTCGAGCTTTGGAACATGCTTCCTATACCTTTGAAATTTTAGCCGATTTTGGAATCTATCGCGATCTGCAACGTCACAGACTGCTAACACAAGAAAGACAACTCCTTACCTGCAACTATGGCTTTTTTGTCCCTCCAGAAATTATGGGAACCGAAATGGAAGAGCCTTATCTTATTGCTATGGAAAAAGCCAAACAGGCCTATGATGCCATTGCAACCGAACTTCCTGAAGAAGCTCAATATGTGGTCCCCATGGCTTATAATTTACATTGGTATTTCCATATCAATTTACGAGCCTTGCAATGGCTTTGTGAACTTAGATCAGCCCCTTCGGGCCACCCGAACTACCGCTATATTGCCCAAGAGATGGCCAAACAGGTAATAGACACGGAGCCCAGATTCGAGCGTTTTTTCAAATTCGTAGATTTTGATGGGTATGATCTCGGTAGATTGGGATCTGAGATTAAAAGAGTGGCAAAAACAGAGAATAGAGCGTAATCTCATGAATTCTGTCTCCCTATCTGCAAGAGTACTGGGAGGAATGCTATTAGTAGCAGGCAGTTGTATTGGTGCTGGAATGCTTGCTATGCCCATTGTAACCGGTTTGGCTGGTTATCTCCCAGGTCTTCTAGTGACGGTCATAGCTTGGGCTTTTATGACTTTTACAGCCCTTCTCCTACTAGAAATCAACAGCGGCTTTCATCAACAGATCAACATAGTTTCCATGGCGGAAAAACATTTGGGAGCTATGGGTAAGTTTTCTGCTTGGATCCTCTATCTTTTTTTATTTTATGCATTACTTGTTGGTTATGTCTCTGTAAGTGGACAAATTGTCAGTAGTTTTCTTAATAGTTGGTTTGGTTGGGAAATACCAGAAAGCGCCAGCTCCTTGTTTTTCACCGCACTATTTGGAATTTTCATCTATTTTGGTACAGGAGCTGTGGATAATTGCAATAGACTGCTTATTGTGGGACTTGCTATAGCCTACATCCTAATGGTCGTTGTAGGAGCTGAAAAGATTCATCTCTTCTACTTACAAGAGACCAGGTGGAGATATACCCTACTTTCACTCCCTGTACTTCTTACTTCCTTTGGTTTCCATAATATGATTCCTTCTCTTACAGCTTATGTGCAAGGAGATGTTCGAAAATGCCGTTGGATTATTATCGGAGGAAGTTTGATTGCCCTGGTCTGCTATTTGATATGGGAAACGATAGTAATAGGAGTTCTTCCCTATTCCGC
>CAYPKB010000080.1:5010-6383 GCA_964411185.1 uncultured bacterium | reverse complement strand
GTTCGAGTCCCGTCTCCCGCGCATTTTTCTGTACAAAGATCACGAATGAGGATATTTTCTTGATAAGATGAAACATGCAGCACCTAAATCACTTCAGCAATATCTTGTTAATACTTTTTGGATGGGCTTAGGATCTTTTCTAGCCGCATTGTCTATACGAGTCTTCTTACTACCCAACGAATTAATAGACGGCGGTGTGATTGGTCTTTCCATGATTTGTGCAAGATTGATAGGAGGAGAATATCTATCTATCTTTCTTATTTTATTCAATCTTCCCTTCATTTACCTAGCCTATAAGCATATCAGACGCACCTTTGTGATACAGATGATGATCGCTGTAGGTCTTTTTGCTGGTTTCCTAGCCATATTAGAAGCACTCCCTTCCTTTGATGCAGATCCTTTAGAGGTCATAGTCATTGGTGGCGCAATACTGGGAGCCGGAGTTGGATTGATCATACGGAATGGCGGTTGTACAGATGGCACAGAGATCATGGCTATCTTGATTAACCGTAAGAAGGGATTTACTGTAGGTCAAGTGGTCCTGTTTTTGAATATGTTCATTTTTGCAGCTTATGGATTGATATTCTTAGATTGGCACATAGCGCTAAGGTCTTTGATGACTTATATCGTTGCTTTCAAAATGATAGATATTGTTATCGCTGGATTAGAGGAGTTAAAATCTGTATTGATTATGACCTCCCAACCCAAAGCTATTAGTAAAATCATTATTCATGAACTGGGACTGGGACTTACCTTCATCAAGGGGCGAGGTGGTTACTCTGGAGAAGATCGAGATCTTCTGTTCGTGATTGTTGAAAGATTGGATTTGGCGGAACTGAAAGAACTTGTTTTGCGTGAGGATCCATCAGCCTTTATGGCGATTGAGAATCTTCATGAAATTGCTTATGGTAGACAGACAAAAATTCGTGCAAAAAAAAGGAAATCTAAGGTAGGGCTCTAAGTATGGACAGTCCGCATAAACTCCCTCCTCATAAGCAAATGCATACTCTTGATTCCTGGCGTGTGCTTAGAATTGTCGCAGAATTTGTTGATGGTTTTGAGACAATGACCTCTTTGGGGCCTTCTGTCGCTTTTTTTGGCTCTGCCTCTCCTAATTTTAAGGAGAAAAAGTATTACGATATGGCAACGGAACTGGCAAAAATGTTTGCAGAAAGAGGTTTTGGTATCATAACAGGTGGCGGTCCCGGCATTATGGAAGCAGCAAATAAAGGCGCCAAGGAAGCCAAAGGAAAATCGTGCGGATTATGTATTCATCTACCAGCAGAAGATAAACCGAATCCTCACATAGATGAAAAATTTCTGTTGAATCATCGATATTTCTTTGTGCGTAAAGTTATGTTTGTTCGTTATGC
>CAYPKB010000080.1:0-5000 GCA_964411185.1 uncultured bacterium | reverse complement strand
AAGCCTTTATTGTATTTCCCGGAGGCTTTGGTACTTTAGATGAGTTTTTTGAATCGCTTACTCTTATCCAAACGGAAAAAATACACCCTTTTCCTGTATTTATGGTAGGTACTTCTTATTGGGCAGGTCTAATAGACTGGATGAAAAATACAGCTGTCAAATTAGGAGCTCTTTCTGAGAGTGATTTCTCCCTCTTTACCCTTACAGATAGTTTAGAAGAGATTGTTGAGAAAGTAGAAGAGCATTATCGAACTAGTGTCGAACTAGAAAATTTTTGATCTATTCCCTCTGATATACTACTGAGGTATTCTCCATAGGCGTTTGGATATTTATCAGCAGCATCCCATAGAACCTGTTCATCAATCCACCTTTGTTGGTAGGCAATTTCTTCCAGGCATGCTATTTTTATCCCCTGCCTTTCTTCTATTGTTTGTACAAAAAGAGATGCCTTTTGCAGAGCGTCCATAGTTCCTGTATCAAGCCAAGCTACTCCTTTACTCAATAACTTCACTTGTAACTTTTTTCTTTGTAAATAGAGCATATTGAGATCAGTAATTTCTAACTCCCCTCTTTGTGATGGCCGCAACTCTTCCACCAATGAAAAAACGGTAGCATCGTAGATATATAAGCCTGAAACAGCAAATTTAGATTGAGGGTTTGCGGGCTTTTCTTGGATATGAGTTACTCTCCCTGACGTATCAAAAGATATAACTCCATATCTACTAGGATCTTTTACCCTGTATCCAAAAATGATAGCTCCCTCATCAAATGAGGTTACAGCAGATCGTAAACTATCTACAAATGGATCTCCGAAAAATAGATTATCCCCTAAGATGAGCATGATTTTTTCTCCCAAGTATTTAGACTTGGCAATGGAAATAGCTTGGGCAATGCCTTCTGGCTTTTCCTGTATTGCATAAGATAAGGAAATACCTAAATGAGAGCCATCCCCTAAGAGAGATTGAAATCGAGGAGTATCTTGGGGAGTAGAAATGATAAGTATATCTCTTATTCCAGCTAACATAAGCGTGGACAAAGGATAATAAATCATCGGTTTGTCAAAAACTGGCAATAGTTGCTTGCAGATCGCAATGGTAGCGGGATAGAGTCTAGTACCAGAACCCCCTGCTAGAATTATGCCTTTCATTCTTCTTCCGTAAAAGTACAGCCTTTTTCCATCATATCATCAATATAAGTCAATGTATAGTCTGTACCTTTAAGGAAGGTTTTATCTTTCAGCATGTATAAATGAAAGGGAATCGTGGAATCTATTCCCCCAATGTGAAACTCTCGAAGAGCTCGTTTTGTCTTTGCTATCGCATCTTCTCGATTTTTACCTCTTACAATCAACTTTGCAAGGAGAGAGTCATAATAGGGAGGAATACGATATCCAGGATAACATGCGCTATCGACTCGGACATGTGGTCCTCCTGGTAGAACATAATGCTCAATTTTTCCGGGACAGGGTGAAAATGCAGTTGAGGGATTTTCTGCATTGATCCGGCATTGAATGACATGCCCTCGAAATGTGACATCCTTCTGTTTGAAGGATAGCTTTTCATTTCGTGCAACCCGAATCTGCTCTTCCACTAGATCTACCCCTGTTAATTCTTCTGTTACTGTATGTTCCACCTGAATTCGGGTATTTACTTCCATGAAGTAATAATTTCTATCTTGATCTAGAAGAAATTCTACAGTTGCTACAGAGTAATATCCTGCAGCTTTTGCTATATTTACAGCAGATTGTCCCATCTTTTTTCGCATACTATCAGTTAATACAGGACTAGGGGTTTCTTCTATGAGCTTTTGACGTCTTCTCTGGATGGTACAATCTCTTTCACCAAGATGTACATAATTTCCAAATTTATCTCCTATGATTTGCACTTCGATATGACGAGGATTGACAATCATTTTTTCCAAATAAATATCTGGATTATTGAAACTTGCTTCCGCTTCTGCTTTGGCAGCTACAAATTTTTTCTGGAAATCTTCTCTATCATAAGCAATTCGGATTCCTTTACCACCGCCGCCACCAACAGCTTTAATAAAAACAGGATAACCAATTTTATCTGCTTCAACCAATCCTTGCTCCAAATTAGGAACGACACCCTCAGATCCTGGTATTACCGGGCACTTCACTCCTTTGGCCAAAGCTTTTGCTTCAGCTTTGTTTCCCAAAAGTGCGATAGCTTTTGAAGAAGGTCCTATAAAAGTAAGGCCACAGCTTTCACAAATAGAGGCAAAATTAGCATTTTCACTTAAGAAACCATATCCTGGATGAATGGCATCAGCATGGGTAATTTCACAGGCAGAAATGATGCTAGGAATATGAAGATAGGATTTATTGGAAGGGGCTTTTCCTATACATACAGCTTCGTCTGCTAAAAATACATGGAGAGAATCTGCATCAGCTTCTGAATATACAGCAACTGTCTGCAAACCAAGTTCACGGCAAGCCCTTATTACACGGACTGCAATTTCTCCTCTATTAGCTATTAATACTTTCTTCATGGCTACTCAATACGAAATAATTTTGTACCAAATTCAACAGGCTGCGCATTATCGATCAAAATCTCTGCAACTACGCCTTTCTTACCTGCTTTTACTTCATTCATAACTTTCATGGCTTCGACAATGCAGACAACACTGTTTTCATCTACCCTATCACCTACTTTCACAAAAGCTGGCTGTTCTGGAGAGGGACTTTCATAAAAAGTTCCTACCATAGGCGATGTTATATATATGCCTGAATCTGTTTTAGAAACTGAAGCTTTTGCTTCTGTTGTAGCGGGCTCTGCCGGCGTGGGTAGATGCTGTACGGAAGGTGCGGAAGCTGATCCTTCTTGTTCCAATTCCAGCTCAAAATCACCCTGTTTCAAACGAACTTTCTTCCAATTTCTTTCTTGAAATTCTTTTAATATTTCTTTTATTTCTTCTAATTTCAAAACTTCACCTTTTTCGTTTACACTCTTTGGATATATTCATGAGAAGTTGTATCCACTTTAATGATATCGCCTACTTCCACAAAAAGAGGAACGCTAACTTTTGCACCTGTCTCTAGGACCGCTTGCTTTGTCGTCTGCGTCATAGATACATTATCTTCACTTGGAGTTTCTACTTTTACAATCATTAACTCCAGAAATTGTGGTAATTCTATAGAAAAAATAGTGTCCCCATAAAAAAGGGCTCGTACTTGAATTCCCTCTTTTAGATAGTGAATGGCATCTCCCATAATTTCAGGAGTTACTAAAACTTGTTCTAAATTTTCGATATCTAAGAAGAGGAACTTTTTTCCTTCGGGATAGAGAAACTCTAAAGCGTGATCTAGAAGAGACACCTCTTCTACTTCCTGTCCGACCTTGAAATTTTTTTCTAATGTTTCATCATTGATCAGATTACGCAACTTTACCTTAATGAATGGATTCCCCTTTGCTGCAGAGACTTTTGCACTCGATTCTACTCGAAAGACATCTCCATCCACCTTAATTGTCATTCCAGGTGCTATTTGACTACTCGATACCATCATTACCTCTTTCTTTATTTACGATGTCCATTAATTGATCAAGATGATCAATAATAAAGTCGTGATAATTGCTTTCCAGCCCTTTCCCTCTACCACGCTTTATATGCACCGTCGTGCAACCTAGCTCTTTTGCAGGTTTTAAATCTAAAACAGGTCTATCTCCAACTGCTAAGATTTCTGCTCTATTCATGGGAGCCATTCTAACAATTTGTTGATAACTATCCATTTTATCTTCGTTAGAAGATACAACAATTTTACTAAATAACTCTCTATCAATACCAGCTTTTTTCAGTTTTTCTAATTGAATAGGGAGCTCTCCCTTGGAAACAATAAAAAGAGTATTTGCTTTAGCTAAATAGAATAAATTTTTCTTTACCTCAGGATAAGGGATAACAGGAGCTTCTTTGGAAAGATCTTCATAAAGAAATTTTGCAATTTCAAAATGAAATTTTTTCTTTGCAGGATGTTTTTGAAAAAATTTATGCAATGTCTCTTTGGATGAATAAGAAGCAGTGTGCAAGCTTATAAGATCTTCAAAAAAATCTTTTTGCTCAATCCTATTTTGTGCCAGTTTTTCTGCCACTTTGTGTAGACAATAGGGAGTCGTTACTTCTGATGTTTGAAGTAATGTGTCATCAAGATCAAAGATGATCCACAATTTTCATAATCTCCTTTGCAAGCTTTTTTGAATCGTGTCGAATCAAGCTTCTTTTCATCAAATCTGTTTTCGGAGCTTCTACCACCTCACCTAACATATCGGCTAATATGACTCGGCTGTTTTCCAAATCATTAGCTACAAGCTCTCCTTCTTCTGCATATTTCGCAATCAAATGCTCTGGAGGTCTTCCATTGTTAACAATGTAATAATCAAAACAATCTATCCCTAAGAAATTTTCCAGCTCTTTAACGTAGTTACTAACTTTATATCCAGTTGTCTGTCCTTTACGGTTCATCAAATTCACAACGAATACTTTTTTAGCCTGGCTTGCACGTAAAGACTCACTTACTCCTTCTACTAACAAGTTGGGAATGATCGAAGTGTGTAATCCGCCAGGACCCAAAACAATCAAATCTGCATTCTTAATTTCATCTAATACTCTGGGATTCACTTTAGGATATGGTTCTAAGTAGATGCTGCTATAACCTTGGTCAATATCTTTAGAGAGATAGATCTCTCTTTCTCCCTCTAAAACATGGCGATTGGAAAGTAACATTTTTAATCGAACTTGATGGGTGGTAACTGGAATTACTTTGCCTTTGATAAATAGAATTTTTCCGGCTTCTTCCACAGCCTTCTCAAAACTTCCCGTTACTTTTTCTAGAGCAGACAAAAGAAGGTTACCAAAACTGTGCCCTCCCAAGTTTCCATTTTCGAAACGATAATTCATCAAACTTCTGAGCAAACGACTGGAATTGGACAAGGCAACAAGACATTGTCTGACATCACCAGGCGGCAAAACACCTAATTCATCTCTGA
>CAYPKB010000079.1:4439-6509 GCA_964411185.1 uncultured bacterium | reverse complement strand
AAACTAGATAACAAAAAAGATAGAAACCCGGAAACCAAAGATAATAAAAATCCTTGCTTGACTTCTTCAGATAATCCACCGTTCTCTAAAAGATATTTTACATCAAATAAATCTCTAGGGTGTTGTCTATCTAAAGCTGCACAGATCTTTCCTCCATAAAGCTGTCCAATTGACACAACTTGAATAGCAACAAATGCATCAAATTCATTTTGTGCTTTTTCACATAAAACATGCATTTTTGGTTTTTCGAGGGTTCCACGAGCAATCAAGTTCACTTCAAGTTTTATCTCAATACCTTGCAAAGCTATTAATAACTTAGAAAGATCTTTTCTGTGTTGAACATGTACTTCGAATAATACAGTTTCTATACGTTTTTTAATTCGATCTAATGCTCTATTGATATTTTGAACTGATTTTTCACGATCTTCTATAGGAAGATAGGTCAAATCAATATCAACAGACAATCTAGGAAACTCTCTAATAAATAGATTTATGGCTGTGCCACCATGCAGAGCAAAACAAGATTCTTTTGCTACTTCAGGTAATACTTTAAGCAAAAGATTTACCTGTTTTTGATAATTTTTATTAATCATGTTTTATCCATCCATGCGGAATGGTAATTTGATACTTAGAATAATACAGCCCATTTTTCACAATGCTGCGCTTTCCACTCCCCAAATCAATTCTCTGAATATCTAGATAGCCAAACCATTCATGTCCTATGCATTCAGCTAAGCATAAGAATAATCTTTTCACCTTAATGGATGAACATTCTTCTAGTAACTTTTGAACCACAGTAGGACGTAAATTATTCATATTTTCCATTAGTTCATAACATTCAGACAATTCTTGATATTCAGGAGCAAGATATAAGCACTCCATTATTGCTCTAGCTGGATTTGAAATTTTTACAGAAAATTCTTTGACTTCGAAATCTACTAAACCTAATTCGGACGAAAATAGAGATGTAGAATAATATTCTACTTTTAATCCCCAATCATAATTAGTAAGCCACTTAGGCAATTTTTCTTTTTCCTGCCCAAACACAATTAATTTAGACATTGATAACTCTAGGTATTGAGCCTTTCCCAAAAGGGATAGCGCTGTTCGACCTCCTATATGCATACTTAAGCCTGCTTGAGTTTGTAAAGCATAAAGCGCTCCATAAAAATCAATAGTATCCCCAGAGCGTATTAGTGCTCCTCTTCCAATTGACTCTAACCACTGGCTTTTTCGATATTTTTTCAATAGATCTAGACTATAGCCTTTATCTTTGAGCCAAGAAGATAGCAATACGATCCCTTTTGGTATTTGTGCTAATAGTTGGTTTATTTTAGATTTATTTCCGGTACTCATAGTGCCAATATAAAACAAAATATAAACCAAGTCAATAATGAGAAATAATTTTGAACAAGTTCTTGATAATGAATGTCCTATGAAAAATGCGGAGGAGGAGGGATTCGAACCCTCGAAACGCTTTCACGTTTACACGCTTTCCAAGCGTGCTCCTTCGGCCGCTCGGACACTCCTCCGAAAGGTGACAAGTGTAGACCAAAGTTAGAAATTAAGACAATCTTGCATTCTTCTAGGAAAAAAGGAATTGAGCCCGTAAGATAATTGTATGAGGATCCTTTTCTTCTTGCTCATCACCCTTTTCAGTTGCACAGGTTCTTATTCTCCTTCAAAACCTTTGGTTTTGGTATCCATTCCTCCCTATGCATATTTTGTGAAGAGCATTGGTAAAGAGCTTGTAGAGGTCCGATCTGTGGTACCAGCTGGTGTCAATGCCCATGCTTTTGAGCCCTCACCTAAATCGCTAGCAATCGCAAGCAAAGCCTTTGTATGGTTCCAGATCGATGAGACGTTCGAACCTAAAATCCAACAAAGTATCATTCAAAAAAACCCTTCCATAAAACTAGTCAATCTGCAAACAGGTCTTCCTTTACATAGCACCTCTTGTTCAAAGAATCACCACTGTCATGCAGGGAGAGCAGATATACATACTTGGTTAGATCCTCAGTTGGCATTAGTGCAGGCAGAAAAAATCTACCGTTCTCTCGTCGAATCCTT
>CAYPKB010000079.1:2386-4429 GCA_964411185.1 uncultured bacterium | reverse complement strand
GAATCCTTTCCGACCAAAAAAGATTTTTTACAAAGAAATTTTACTATCTTGCAGGCAACTTTAGAAGAGTTAGATCAATCCTTGCAGAATGCTCTTGCTCCTATAGAAAAACGGATCCTGGTTACCAACCACCAATCTCTATCTTACTTTGCCAAAAGATATCAACTCACGGAAAAATCCATTTCCTTAGAAGGAAAAGAATTTCTTCCTCAATCATTGAAGGAACTCACCGATGAGTTAGACCAAATTGCCGTTGTTTTTTCTTTTCCTCAGTTCCCGAACAAAGGAGTGAAGATTTTTGCTCAAAGATATTCTCTACCCATCAAAGTTGTAGACCCTCTATCAGAAAACTACCTAGCTATGATGAAACGAGTAGGCAACTCCATCACGGAAGGAGCCTCTAGGTGAAAGAGATCGCCATCGCTTTAGATCACGTTAGCTTTGCATACCAGGAGTCAATGATCCTAACTGATGTAAGCCTTTCTATACCGCAGGGAGAATTTTATGCTGTTATAGGTCCTAATGGAGGCGGTAAAACCACGCTCATAAAATTGATGTTGGGCCTTTTAACTCCTTGCCAAGGATCAGTTACCCTGTTAGGTCAAAAACCGCACCTGGTCAGATCTTCCATTGGATATGTCTCCCAACATCAAACTATCGATCAATATTTTCCCATAACGGTCGATGATCTAGTGTTAACAGGCTCAGCAAGATTTTCCACCATTTTCGGAAGATATCCTAAAAAGATAAAAGAAAAGTCCTATCAATTGATGGAAGAGCTCTCCCTCACAAAAGAGATGGGAAAACCTTTTCATACGCTTTCAGGGGGAAATAAACAAAAGGCCTACCTTGCCAGATCTCTTTTGTCTGATCCCTCTATTCTTTTTTTAGATGAGTCTCTTGCCAATATTGACATTGAAACAAGGAAAGAGATCCTCTCATTTCTTTTTTCTCTAAAAGGAAAGATGACGATCCTTATGGTCACACATGATTTACATGTCGCCTTTGAAAAGGTACAAAAGTTTTTATGTGTGGAGAGAGATGTAACCACTATGGAACCTAAAGATGTTTGCGAACATTTTGCCTTAGGACTCTATCATACCCCCTTGCATGAACATGAATGAAGTGATCCATTATTTGAGTTTTTCCTTTATCACTATGCTCCTGGCATCTATTGCAAGCGGCGTGATAGGTAGCTATGTAGTAGTAAAACGACTCTCTTTTTTGAGTGGAAGTATTGCTCATTCCATTTTAGGAGGTGTCGGAATTGCCCTCTGGTTAAAGGAGAGTAAAGGTCTACCTTTCGTAGAACCTTTCCACGGAGCCATCATCGCAGCTCTTCTATCCGCTTTCCTTATTGGTTGGATAGAATTGCGGTTCCGTGAAAGGAAAGATGCACTTATCGGTGCCATCTGGTCTACAGGGATGGCCCTAGGTGTCATTTTTATCTCCATGACACCGGGATCTACTGCAGAACTTACCCATTTTCTTTTTGGGAACATTTTATGGGTCTCCTACACCGATTTGATCTCCCTCTCTCTTTTAGACCTTCTGATCGTCACTCTGGTAGCCTACTTTTATACTCCTTTTCTCACTCTCTGCCTGGATGAAGAGCAGGCCTACATACAAGGCTTTTCACCTTCAGCGCTTTATCTTCTTCTTCTCTCATTGATCGCCATTTCCATTGTCATTTTGATGCAGGTAATAGGAATTATTTTAGTTTTGGCTCTTTTAACCCTTCCAGTAATGATCTCCCTCCAATGCACCAAAAGACTCTTTCCCTTAATGGTGGTCTCTATCCTAGTTACTGCCGTTATAGGTTTTTTTGGAATAGGGGTGGCCTATTTTATGAATATACCTATCGGAGCGTCCATTGCAGTTTTTTCAGCGCTGGTCTATGGAATTTTTCTATTTACAAAAAAAATTTTTACTCCTAAAAAACATACTTTTTCTCGTAGAGAGAATTGACTTTCTATTCTCTATCGCCTATATTTTTTCCATATTTTCGGATAATGAAGACGAAAAAACTTCAAGGGATTTTTT
>CAYPKB010000079.1:0-2376 GCA_964411185.1 uncultured bacterium | reverse complement strand
TGGAGGAAAGAAAGATGTACGCGATTATCGAAACAGGCAGTAAGCAATATCGGGTCGAAAAAGGTGATATCATAGATGTAGAGCTGCTTGAGGGAGAAAATAAAATTTCTTTTACTAATGTTCTCCTATGTTCTGACGGGACAACTCCTAAAGTAGGATCTCCTTACCTTCCTGGATGTGAAGTGGTCGGAGAGCTACTAGGTGAAGCAAAAGGACCTAAAGTAATTGCTTTCAAATATAAGAAAAGAAAGAATTACCGTAGAAAAGTTGGACATAGACAAAAATATTCTAGAGTAAAAATTACAGAGATAGTTGTAGGCAAGTAAGATGGCACATAAGAAAGGACAAGGATCGACAAGAAACGGAAGAGATTCCAATCCTAAGTATTTAGGAGTAAAAGCTGCACATGGTCAATTTGTGAAAGCAGGAAGTATTCTTATTAGACAAAGAGGAACCAAGTGGCATCCTGCAAAGAATGTAAAGATGGGTAGAGATTTTACTATCTTTGCTGTTGCAGATGGCATTGTTTCTTTCCGCAAAGCTAAAAAGACTTTTGTCTCTATACAGCCTGCTCAGCCCTCTGCCTAATCCTTAGGTATTATAGCATATGTTCACCGATCTCGTTACTCTTACTCTTTCCGCCGGAAGAGGCGGTAACGGTATCGTCTCTTGGAGAAGAGAGAAATACCTACCAAAAGGTGGCCCTGACGGCGGCAATGGTGGAAGAGGAGGCTCTATTATCCTGAAAGCCTCCAAGGATATTCACTCTCTTCAACATCTGCGCAATCTACGAAAAATCAAATCTAAAAATGGGATGCCCGGAGGATCCAGTCATTGTACCGGAAAATCTGGCGAGGATAAAGAGATCCTTCTTCCTCTAGGAACCTTAGTGAAAGATGCTATCTCGAAAGAGATTCTATTTGATTTAGTTGAAGATGGGCAAATCGCCACTATCTGCACAGGTGGCAGAGGAGGAAGAGGAAATGCCTCTTTCCGATCCTCTACTCACCAAGCACCCCACTTTGCCACAGACGGTAAGCCTGGAGAAGTCAAAGAGGTGGAGCTAGAATTAAAATTGATTGCAGATGTAGGTCTTGTGGGCATGCCCAATGCAGGAAAATCTACTCTATTTACACTGCTTACGGATGCTCCTGCTAAAGTAGCCCCCTACCCTTTTACTACTATGGACCCCAACTTAGGAATTATCTATGATGATGGAACACCCATCTTTTTAGCTGACATTCCTGGAGTCATCAAAGAAGCTCATATAAATAAGGGACTGGGACTTTCCTTCTTGCGGCATATAGAAAGAACGCAGATTTTATTATATGTCATAGATATCTCCGCTATGGAAGGTAGAAAGCCTTTAGATGATTTTTTAACACTTCGCAATGAACTTGCTTTATATGATCCTACCCTTTTAGATAAACCCTCTCTTCTGGTGTTAAACAAAATAGATGAAGATCCTGATCAGCTGGAATATCATGCCTTTGTAGAAGAGCTCCCACTAGAGATAGAAATACTCTCCACTTCAGGAAAGACCAAGGAAGGGCTTCCTCAACTGGAAGAGTGGATCAAAAAAAGTTATTCAACTCTTTTCCAGAAGGACCCAGACCCCTGCTGCCACGGTTAAAACCGTTCCGATAACTGTAGCAAGATTAGGGACATCCCCCCAAAAGATCCAACCATAGATCCCTCCAAATACCACGCTAAAATAGATAAAACAGGCACCTTTACTAGCAGGAAGATAAGTGTATGTTTTGGTAAGACAGAGTTGATATAAAACAGAACAAATACCAACTAAAATCAGATAGACCAAGAGTTGCGGCGGAAAAGGCTCCCAAGCAAAAATAAAGGGAAAGAAGGAAAAGAGGGAGAGCAAAAAGAAAAATACAAATAAGACAATTCTAGGTCTTTCCACTTGTATCAAATCTCGAATCGTAACAAGAGAAAGGGAGGCAAAAATAGCCGATGCAAAACAAGCTACCATCCCTATATTTATCGTGGTGAAAGAGGGTCGCAATATCACGGCTATACCAATATACCCAACTCCAAGAGCAATAGCTCTTTGTTTGGGTATTTTACTTTTTTTCCAAAAAAGAAGAACTAAGGGAATCAGCAGAGGTATAGAGTTTCTTAATACTATAGCATCTACTAAATCCACTCTCTTGATCCCATAAAAGAATAGATAGAGGGAAAAAAGAGCAAAAATGGTCCTACGCACATGCAGAAAAGGGTGCGAAATACGAAGGGGTCTCTCTTTTATGGCAACATAAGGGAGTATGAGAAGAAAGCTAGCAAAATTACGGATAAATACCAGAGCTTGATCAGGAACATCTACTGCCATCTTCACGAAGTGAGCCATAGTGGCAAACA
>CAYPKB010000078.1:1536-6600 GCA_964411185.1 uncultured bacterium | reverse complement strand
TATGACGCAGTCTCGCCATATATAAGGCAAAAAGAGTAAGGACCATGATCTGAGAAGTAAAAGCTTTGGTAGAACATACACTGATCTCAGGTCCAGCTTTTAAATAGATACAACTATCGGACTCTCGGGTAAGAGTAGAGTTTTTTACATTGCAGATCCCTAAAATCTTTGCTCCTTTTGCTTTTGCTTCTCTTATGGCTGCAATAGTATCGGCCGTCTCTCCAGATTGGGAGATAGCAATGACTAAAGTCTCATTGGAGATCAAAGGATTTTTGTACCGGATTTCTGATGCAATCTCTGCTTGTGTGGGAATTCTCGCCTTGTCTTCTAACATGGCAGCTCCTATCAGACCTGCATGCCAGGAAGTCCCACAAGCGATAATCAAGATATGTTTCGTGGCTAAGAGTTCTTTAGGAGAAAAGGGAAGCTGCTCTATTTCTGCAGTGGCATACTCTTCCGAGTATCTTCCCATCATAGCTCTTTGCACAGATAGTGGCTGTTCGTAAATCTCTTTTAGCATGAAATATTCAAAACCCTCTTTCGAGGGTATACTATATTCTGCATCTAGTCTTTCAGTGGGTTTTACAATCGGATGGAGCTTTTTATCGAAGATTTCTACCTTATTAGCTTGGACTACTCCTATTTCATCATTTTTCAAAAAGAGCACATTGAGAGTCTTTCCTAAAAAAGCATTAGGATCTGAGGATATAATCGACTCCGTCTGTTTATCATTGAATCCAATTGATAGGGGATTCTCTCTCGCACAGACGACAATCTGATCAGGATGATCTTTATGAATGACAGCAATAGCAAAATTACCTTTCAATAATCTTAAAGAACGTTGCACTGCCTTTTTCAGATCTTTTTTGTAATAAAACGATATGAGTTGTGCAACCACTTCTGTATCGGTATCAGATTGAAAGGTATACCCCTTTTTCTCCAGCATCTGTTTCAGAACAAGGAAATTTTCGATGATGCCATTGTGAACAATAGCAAGGCTATTATGCTGATCCATTTGTGGATGGGCATTTATCTTTGTAGGTTTTCCATGTGTAGCCCATCGAGTATGACCGATAGCTACATCCAATCTGGGAGGTTTGGTTAGAATCTTCTCTTCTAGAAGGCTTATTTTGCCGGCCTCTTTGAAATATAAAAGTTTTCCTCGAAAGATCCCTGCAATACCAGATGAGTCATATCCTCTATATTCTAGTTGCTTCAAACCACGAAGCATGGTCGTAAGACAATCTTTCTTACCCACATACCCATATAACCCACACATATCTATCTCTTTGGTTTTTGTGATAAAAGAGCGGAAACAGCACAAAAAAGAGGAAATTCTTTCCGGGCTCTATTCTCCATCTTTCGCTTAGCTCCCTTACTTACTTTATCTCCACACCATTCTTCAATCTTTTCAATAAGAAAGCCATTTTTGTAGAGCATATCTGAGAGATCGGAAAAAGAAAAGTGATAGGAATAGGTAGTTTTTTTCTTCTCTTTGTCCATGTAGATTGGGATTTCCATAGGGGTCATATATCGGTTCATCCTTCTATATATAAGCTTTTGCTTGTGATCTTCTTCCCAACTACTTTGTCTTGGGATACGAAAACAAGGATGATTGAGTACAATAACCATCCTTCCATTGTGTATGAGATGACGACTCATATTTTGTATCGCTTTTTCAGGTTCTGCCATGTTCTGCAAACTCAAAAGAAAAGATCCGTGAGTGAAATGAGAAGGAAGAGATTCCATGGGAGTGGTAACATCATGATGTACAAAATGATGTTGGGGCGAGATTTTTCTTTTTTCTGCTTCCTGAATCAAGGAAGCAGAAGCATCGACTCCTACATATTTTCCTTTCTTTTTTAAAGCTCTAGATAAAACTCCTTGTCCACATCCAAAATCCAGCAGCTTATAGTTGGGAGTAAGTTGTAATAGTGGAATCAATTTCGGAAGAATCACTTTGTCATGGTAATAATGGCCTTTATCTCCTACGAGCGATTCATACCAATCCTTTACATTTTCAAAAGAACTTTCTACCATACATCCAATTCTACTTTCTACTTAGGATACAACTCTCCATGAGAAAAAAAAAGAGTAAATTAGATAGATCTGCCAAAGATTGTATGATCCCTGTGCATACTATTCTCAAAGCTAGTGATACCATTGAAGAAGGATTGGCCAATTTGCGCAAAGAGGGAGTAGACGATCACATCATCTATTTCTATGTAATAGATGAGGAAAACCGTCTGCTTGGAGTAGTAGATACTCGGCAGCTTCTTTTGTCAGATCCTAAAACGAAAGTAAAAGAGGTAGCTAGAACCTCACTGATAACCCTTTCTGAAGATCAGACATTGGCAGATGCTCTGGAGATTTTTGACCATCACAAGTTATTAGCTCTTCCTGTTGTAGATGCAAAAGGAGTATTAAAAGGAGCGATCGATGTAGAACAGTACATGGAAGAATCTTATGATCTTGCCAACGCAAGACACAGAAGAGATGTTTTTCAGATGTTGGGTCTTACATTGGAAGAAAAGGTCTCTGTGTTTAGAGGGTATAAGATGCGTATGCCCTGGCTTTTTTGTAATATGTTTTCAGGGATTATTTGCGCTATTATTTCGAGAATCAACGAACAGGTAATTAGTCAATTTTTAGTTCTAGCTATGTTCATACCCTTGGTATTGACTCTTTCTGAGTCAGTTTCCATGCAGACTATGACGCAAAGTCTGCAAATTCTAAAAAAACCCAAAATTACCCTTCGTTATGCTCTATCCAGAACGTTTAGAGAGGGTAAAATAGTAGCGTTAATCTCTATCACTTCTGCTCTATTAGTGGGTATGATTTCTCTTTTTTGGGGAGATGGCTCTGTAGCTTCCCTCACTATTGGAGTTGGAATTTTTGTATCTGTGATTATATCAGCCTGTTTCGGAATGTTACTGCCTATGTTTTTACACACATTTGCTCTGGATCCAAAAGTGGCTTCAGGACCTGTTGTCTTGATGTTTGCAGATACCGTTACCACTCTCTTCTATTTAACATTGGCAAGTTGGCTACTTTTGTGAACTTTTCCAGGAATCTTTTTTATACTGGTAGATGATAAAAGGAAGAATCAAAAAGAAAAGAATCCCTCCTATGAGAAAGCTTTCATAAAAGAAAAGATTTCCTGTTTCTATTTGAGAAGGGGGTATTAACCCAATAATGAAAACACCAATAGAAGAAATCAATCCAATGCCGCTTACCAGCCACATTCCATACTTTCCTGGAATTCTATAGGCTCTTTTGACGTTAGGTTGTTTATAACGTAGGACGATACCTGCTAGAAATAGGAGAATATACATTACCAGGTACAACTCCACAGATAGATCTATCAATATCCAATAAGAAGCGCTTACGTCAGGCATGAACAAAAATGCAAGGCAAAGAAAAGAGACAAATATTGCCTGAGTAAAAAGCAGCACTATGGGCATTCCTCTTTTATTTACTTTTTGGAAAAAAGGAGGAAGGTTGCCATCTTGCGCAGATGCAAGGAGACCTTTAGGGGGACCTACTACCCATGTACTCATGGTACCAAAAGCTCCTACTGTCATCAGAATGGCCACAATAGGAATAGCCCATCTCAACTCAAAATTGGTTAAAAAAAGAGAAAAAGCTGCCATAGATCCAGAAGCAAGATTGATAGATTCTTTAGGAACTACCATAGCAACAGCAAGAGATCCCAGTGAATAAAAAAGTAAAATGAGAAAGGCACTAAAAAAAATAGCTCTAGGATAATTTTTTTGAGGGTTTTTTACTTCATTGGCATGTACAGCTGACATCTCCATTCCCGCTAAAGAGAGTAAAATACCTGAAAAGATTACGATATTACTAAAAGAGGTAAGATCGGGAAAAAAAGAGCTAGGGGCTAGAGAAGTTTGAGAGCTGTTTCCCTCTCCTATCCAGAAAAATCCCATTCCCACAATGAGTAAACTAGGTAGCAAGGTTCCTACTACTACACAAAAAGAAGAGATCCACCCGTAGGTCTCCATCCCGCGAAAATTGACTAGGGTAACAACCCAGAAAAGAACCAGTATTACAGTAACGATGTAGATCTTATTTTCAGCTAAAGCAGGGTCAATAATATAGGCAAAAGTACCTGCTATAAAAGATAGTACGGTGGGATACCAAATCACATTTTCTATCCACTGTAGCCAAATAGCCAAGAAGCCAAACCGTTGCCCAAATGCAGTTTTCACCCATTCATAGACCCCTCTATGAGGCCATCCGGAGGCAAGCTCAGCTGAGACTAAGGATACGGGAAGAAAGTAGATAAGAGCAGCCAGTAGGAAGAAAAATATAGAAGATAGTCCATATAAGGCGCTCAATGGAAAATTTTTAATGTTTAAAATGGCAGCTACATTGATGAGAGTTAAAAACAATAATGAGATAGAACGTCTACTAGATGACATATGGATACTTTCCGCCTTTCTTATAGTAAATAAAAAGATAATTCTTCTATAAATTGGAAAAATTATAAATGAAAATTCTCTATAATGGCAATCATTACCTTACAGACAGGATCTCATCCCATTTAGTAGTATAATGAGCAGAAATATGCTCTCTTTTATTCATAAAATCTTTGGTTTTTCCCTTTCCTAAAAAGAAAAGAGCCTGCTTGTCATAACGATGGTTGATTCTATCCATTACCTCCATTAAGGCTTCTTTCTTTTGGTAGGTTTGATCCTCTGCGAAAAGATCTTGTTGGTATTCGGCCTTAGAGGAAAAATCAAATAATAAGACGCCAGCTTTTTTATAGAAGAGATTCTCTCGAAAAATGGCTTGCAGGCTTTTTTTAGCATAGAAGATCAGCATAGGCGTATAACAAGTTGGGTAGGGGAGAGTTATAGTAGCTTGATTTGCATAATAGGGTTTTTCGAAACGTGAGGTGGAGAGAAAAACGCTAATGGCATTGGATCTACAATTTTGCTCTCGTAGCTTTTCTGCTGCTCTTGTCACGAAGGAGACTACCGATTCTTCTATATTAGTTTTATCTTTTACTCCTTGGTTAAAAGAACGGGAACAAAGAATAGA
>CAYPKB010000078.1:0-1526 GCA_964411185.1 uncultured bacterium | reverse complement strand
GACTGTTTAGGTTCTTCTTCATCCTCTAAAGAAAAAACTTTTTTTCCCTGCAATTCCAAAGAGATACGAACACCTTGGATGGTTAAAATTTTTTGGAGAAAGTGGTTGGGAGTCTGAGTTACATCAAAGGCGGTGTGAATTTTATGTTTGGAGAGTCTTCTTCCCATTCTTTTACCGATGCCCCATACGCTATTAGCCGGCATGCTTTGCAGGAGCTGGATTCGTTCTTTTTCCTCTACAAGTACTTTTACCCCGCTGGGAGTGCTCTTTGCTATCGCAGAAGCTACCTTAGCTAAAGTTTTGCTTTTTCCTACTCCTACTGATACAGGAATCCCAGTCCATTGAGAGACTTTTTTTCGGATTTCTGCTGCTAAAGGTTCTAGCTTCTCTTTTTCTATTCCTTCTAAATATAAGAAGGCTTCATCTATAGAATAGACCTCCATAGGTAGATCAAAGGTAGCAATAGTTTGCATCACTCTATGAGACATATCTCCATATAAAGTGAAATTTGAAGAAAGGACGACCAATTTGCCTGTTTCGAGCCAGTGTTTACAGCGAAAGAGAGGCTCTCCCATTTGGATACCCAACTTCTTTGCCTCCTGGGATCTTGCTATAATACACCCATCATTATTGGATAAAATGCCGAGAGCTTTTCCTCTTAGCTTGGGATTAAAGACTGTTTCGCAGGAAGCGAAAAAATTATTACAATCAATGAGAGCAAACATTTAGGCTTTGTGTATGACGTAGGTTACTACGCCCCAGATTTGGCAATCTTGATGTTTTTCCATTGGAATAGGTGGGTAGTCAGGGTTGTCTGCCACCAACCAGGTAGCATGATTTTTTTGACGAATTCTTTTAACAGTAAACTCTCCATCCAAGATAGCGATAACAACTTTTCCATTACTGGGAGAAAGAGCTCTATCTACCACTAATATATCTCCTGGATGGATGTTTCCTTGGATCATGGAATTTCCTTCTACTTTTACAAAAAAAGTAGCTGCCGGATGTTGGACTAGATGGCTATTCAAATCTAAACTTGTCTCTACATAGTCATCCGCTGACGAAGGAAAGCCAGCATGAACTAAAGAAGATACCAAAGGACAAGATAGTTTGCATTCATCTGAAAAAGTAAATATTAAGTTGTTTTCCATTCTTCTTGTTATTTTTCCTATAGTTCGATATTTTTTCCACGGAAAATATGGATCATCCAAAACATAGAGAATCTTGGAAGAGTAAAATTGGCTTTATTTTTGCTGCTCTAGGATCTGCAGTAGGGTTAGGCAGCATTTGGAGGTTCCCTTACGTAGTAGGGGAAAATGGGGGAGGTATATTTATCCTTCTTTATCTATTTTTTCTTTTCCTTATAGGATTTCCTTTACTAGTTGCTGAGATTACCGTAGGCAGAAGTTCCCAAATGAATCCTTTTGGCGCTTTTGATCGGTTTGGTCATTCCAAATTTTGGCGGGCTCTCGGGAAAATGACTATCCTTACCGGTTTTGTTATCAGCTCATTCTATGGAGTGATTG
>CAYPKB010000077.1:1493-6602 GCA_964411185.1 uncultured bacterium | reverse complement strand
ACCTCCTTAAAAAGGTAGCATCTTATCAAATTCAATATTTAATTAGGATAAGTTCTTAGATGAGGCTTTTTCAATGTAACCTAAAGCTATTTCAGAGCGATAGACCATCCACATCGCAAACAGCATGAAGAATGTTGATAGTATGATTTGCCAAGAAACACTCTCACCCAAAATGATAAAACTACTAATACTAGTAAAAATAGGACTAAGTAATCCCACAAAAGAAAGGAAAGTTGCGGTTAATCGTTTCAGAAGAAAACTATACAAATTATAACAAATCAAGTTAGAAACAAGCGTCATCATAGACACACTTAAAAAGAAGGCTCCGAATTTACCTGGTTCGACTGGAATAGGAGTCCATGCATCAAAATAAAATGAGTGGAGAAATGCCATTAATGCTCCTAACGACATTCCTATACCATTAACCAACAGAGGAGATAGCTCTTTATCTTTTACTATACCGTCGGCGGTTTGAAGGTTTGATTATCTACACAACATTTGGCAACGTTTGAAAGTTCCAACTTAACAAAGAATGGAGCTCCTCTCGGAAAGTTCCCTCAAATTTCTGAATGCAGTTTTGTATTCCTTCGACAAATTCAGTGAATGAAGAATAGTATTTCGAGTTTAGACATTTCTTTCTCAAAAATTTCCAGACTCTCTCTATCAAATTTAAATTCGGTGAGTAAGGTGGTAAAAACAACAATTCTATTCCCAGCATGTTTGCTGCTGATTGGGTAAGATAACATCGTTGATATTTGGCGTTGTCAAGAACCAATGTAATGCGCTGCGTAGGATGTGCTTTTCTTAGCTTACGAAAAAGTTCAACAAGGCTCCAAGCATTAATAGTTGTTGTGTTTGTTAAATGGATCATTTTTTTAGAAACAGCATCCACTGCCCCTAGAACATTCAAACGACATCGTCCAGAGTTTGCCTTCACAAATATCCTTTGAAATGACCATAAAACAGAGAGATAGGCTCCATGTATGAAATGTGCAGCATCCAGAAAAAATAGACGTATTTTTCCTTTCTTTGCTTCTTCTAGTCTAGGCACCAGACTTTTTTTTTAAACTCTTCTTGGATCTCTATATTTGCTTTGGCTGGAACTGCGGCCGTCTTACGAGGTTTTAGGCCAATTTTACGTAAAAACACCTTGGTTTGAGTTTCTCCTCGCTGAAGCTCTGTCAATTTGTAAATTTCAGCAGCAGCTTCCTTAGCTGATGCTGGAGGATTTTCTTGAAAATGCTTCACGATTATGTCTCGATAGTTTTCTAATTCACTTTTACGTAAATAGTGATTGACATTGGCCACACCCTCCAATCCCTCATCAGCGTATATTTTGAGTACCTTGGTTATTAGCGTAGAGGAAACACCCGCAAGTTTTTCAATTTCTCCATGGGAGTGATTAAGGCTTTTAAAATAAAGGATTGAAAATCTACGACGGACCACTTTGTTAGGGTGGCTATAACGAAGAGCTGAAAGCTGCTCTTGATCTGTCTGAGGGATCTTTACCTTGATCATCTTAGTGCTCCTATTGTAAGACAATCAAGAAGTGTTAACTCTAGCCTGATTTACTGACAAGAAAAATATTCAATCCTTCAGGCCGCTGAGGGTATAAAATTCTTAGAATGATCCATCCATATGTAGAGCAGAATGCTGCTCCTATGACAGAAAGTTCAGGCCAGGAAATAAAAAACAATGAATTAAATAAATTTTCATTCCCGCTTTGAAAGGACAAGACAGGCAACAAAGCTATCAGTGCAATGATGAGTCCTAAGCTTTTCTGTAAGGAAAGTTTTTCTCTGAAATGGATGTAAGATAAAATGATAGAAAAAAACGGAGAAAGACTATAGAGGAAACAAGCTTTTGCTGCAGAAACATACTGTAATCCCCAAAACTCGAATATATTTGTCAGGTATACGCTGAGAAAACTAAAGAGGGAGAGAGGTAAGAGATATTTTTTGGGAAAGGTAAAGCTAGAAGATTGTTTTATAAAAAGATATAAAAGAATTAAGAGTCCTGCAAATCCCATTCGAAATGCAGTCAAAAAAATGGGAGAGCTGGTTAATAAAGCAATTTTACCGAGAGAAAATGATAAGGTCCAAAGAGAAAAAGTTATAAGGCTAAGAAATATGAGCATTAGTACCTAAGCTATTTATATTGTTAATTAAAAATCAAGAAATTCATTTGTTTTTTTGGCATGGAATTCCAGGTGAATGGTATGTTTTGCAATAAGGACACATTGAAAGCACATTTTCATTTTTCATTGAGAAATCTCAGATAGGATGACTCAAGTTAATCGTAAGTTCAATCCTAATGCTACACATAAAGACACAAGCGTATGCCACTTTGGATTACCACTACCCGAAAGCGTCTTATATAGACTTTCACGACCGAGGCGAGCTTTCTTAGCCAAAGCTCCAATTCCACCTTGTGCATCTGCAACATTACGTAATGCTACAAGAAAAAGATGCTGAGACTCTTCATCTCCTTTTAAGCTTTCATTTAGTGCTTCATTTAGATAAGCAACAGCAAAATCATGATCTTGAAGCTGCTCTAAAAGAAAATCCTGATATTTTCTACTTCTTGCCATTGTTTAAACCTCTTGATTGATAATCCTTCAAATAATCTTTCGCTTTATTGATATCCCTATTTTGAGAAGCTTTGTCGCCACCACAGAGCAATAAAACGATCTTACTACCAATTTTTCCGTAATAAATTCTAATTCCCGGTCCATAATGAATTCTCAGTTCAGAAACTCCGTCTTGCAACGTTTTGCAATCACCAAAGTTGCCAAGCCTTAATCGATCTATTCGCATTGAGATTCTAGCTTTTGTATGAACCTCTTTAAGTCCCTCAAACCAAATTTCAAACGGTCTCTTGCCCGCCCCTGTCTCGTAAACTTCAATTTCGATCCCTTCCATATATCTCCTATAGTATCCTATGAGATACATTATTTACAAGATGTTTATATAAGGCTAAATGTGAAGTAGTTAGAAATTTATCTTTAAAGCCTAACCAGTCAAAAGTTTGAAGTGTGCCCAGTAATTGAAAAGCGATGAGTTTTTTAGTTTGGACACTTTGAAATATATTCTCATTACGTAAATTTGATGAACCATTTTTAGCCTCCTAAAGAAATCAATTGCCTACAATAGTGGAGAAATTGGTATCCAGAAATGATTGTAGAATAGATTTTATGAATCATCAGATGAAGGGCTGAATGATCGGTATTGGGAAATTAATTATCAAAATAGAAAATTCTAATAATTAAACTCATTGAAATCGGGCTCTACGATTCGCTTCCCCTGTTTCAGGTTGTCAATCAAGTTCTCCTCTTCTGAAGAAAGAGCGAAATCAAATAGTTGAAAGTTCTCTTCTGCATGCTTTTTAGTAGAAGCTTTAGGGATTACTACCAGGTCATGTTGTAAAAGCCATCGTAGGGTGATTTGTGCAGGCGTTTTCCCATGTTTTTTTGCAATAGATTGGATGGTATCGTTTTTGAATACCTCACCTTGTGCAATGGGTGAATAAGCTGTTACAGCAAGTCCCTGCTCATGACAGAAATCTATTAGATCTTTTTGAAAAAGAAAGGGATGGATTTCAATTTGATTCATCACAATCTCAAAGCCATTAGATACAATATCCTGAATATGTTGCTTGGTGGAATTACATACACCGAAACTGCGAATCTTTCCCTTTTCCTTGAGTTTGGTCATTTCGTAGAGAAGGTCCAGCATATTTTCCTTTTCCGGCCAGTGGATGAGAAATAGGTCCAAATGATCTGTTTGCAAATCTTTCAAACTATGATCACAACCCTCTTCCACTTTCAAAGGATGGTGGAAGTCCCTCCAAAGCTTAGAAGTAATAAAGAGTTGCTCTCTTTTGCCTTTAATGGCGGGTGCTATATATTTTTCATTATAGTAGGCAAAAGCGGTGTCAATGTGGTTGTATCCAATTTCTAAAGCATCTTTTACTGCTTTTGTGCATTCTTCTTTTTCTATCTGCCAGGTTCCAAACCCCAAGATTGGGATTTCATTTCCATCTTTGAGCTTTTTTGTGGGTACCATTTATTTTTGCTCCTGATAATAGTCACGGTACGTTTGGTCTATTTTATCTGCAAGGATGAAATCGTTCTCACTGAGGCCATCAATTTTATGAGTGTATAAGGTAATTTTCACCTTGCCCCAAGTGAGGAAAATTTCTGGGTGATGCCCCTCTTCTTCTGCAATTCTTCCGATGTCATTTACAAATTGAAGAGGTTTATCGAAATTTTTGAAACGAAACTCTTTTTCTAAATGATGGTTCTCTTCTCTTTGCCATCCTTCTTGGAGTTGTTTATGCAGCTCCTTTGCTTTTTCTATCGGAATGGGTGTTTCATCCCCTGAACAAGGTGTACATTTTTTTTCTGATAATTTTTCCATCAAATCTTCCTATGTATAAATGCATTTGTGCTTCCCCAAGGAAATGTCACGGGCATAGTCTCTTGCAATAACAGATAATTGCTCTCTAGCTTAAAACTGATGGTAATTATGCGAGCATCTTTTGGCAAGGATTTGAAAGATTGTAAAAGAATTTCAATCTGATTCTGAGACAGAGCTGTTCCATAGAGATAGATAACAGATGCCTTAGAATAGTCTGCCTGCAGAAAATTTTTCTGTAAGAGAGTGAGTTTAGAAAACCGCAACAGGGAAGCTACTCTTTTTGTAAACTGATAAAATAGGGAGAATTTTTCTACTCCTACAATATGGCAAGGTGTAAAAGAGGCTAAATAAAAGAGTGTTCTTCCTCTCCCAGAGCCTAGTTCGAAAATGATATCCTTTTCAGATAGAGAAAGAGAAGAAAAGATAGTTCCAAGAGTGGAAAGTGGTGTCTCTCCATAAGGACCTAAATCTTCTTTATGTTTTCTAAGAGCTCTGTAGGGGTTTATAAAAAAAGAAAACAGAAATAGAAAACAATCAGCTAGAAGAAAACGAATTTTTCGGTAATGCTTCCAACTCCTGCTCTGCTCTCGGATATGGAACCACTTTGTCCTAAAATATAATTTACCAATTGACATATTGCCCTGGGAGTATAACAGAAAACTGCTCAGGGGGTATCTTTTTTTCCATTAAA
>CAYPKB010000077.1:0-1483 GCA_964411185.1 uncultured bacterium | reverse complement strand
GCTACGCTAAATTTTGATCCTATCTCCTGATGAATTTGTACCGCTTCTTTGGGATTCACATGAACTGCGTGCATAAAATCTTTTGGTGAGAATGATCCAATAGGAATCAAACTCAGATCAATATCGAATTCCTTTCCGATTTTTACAAAGTCGTATGGGTTGTACCCAGTATCACCTACAAAATAAAAGGTTTTTTTTCCTCCGGTGTTAACTACATAGCCATTCCATGCTGTTCTATTAGTATCAAAAAAGTTCCTCCCTGAGAAGTGCTGAGCAGGAACACCGTGGATCGAGATTGAGCTGTCCAGATAGGAAAAATTCTGATGCACTCCCCACTCCATAGGGAAAATGTTAACAAATCCCTTTTTCTGAAACCATTTCTCGACACCTTTGGGAACTATCCATTTGATATCTGGATATTTTTTTTTCAAATAGAGGAGAGTTTTTTTGTCCATATGGTCGTAATGATTATGACTTATTAGAACAAAATCGATTTCAGGTAACATATCCAGAGAAATACCGGGAGGATGTCTGCGTTTGGGACCCAGGAAAGGGAATGGAGAATCGCTCCAAATAGGATCTGTCAAAAATCGAATCCCATCTACCTCTATCAAAAAGGTAGAATGGTTTATCCAGACAAGAGAGGGATATTCTGGAGAATACTTCTTTATAGCAGGAAATTGAAAATTCTGAGGAATTTCAAAACATAGTTCATAAGGATTGTTGTAATAACCTATTCTCCATAAAAGAAAGTTCCAAAAATTTCTTTTGATCTTGGAGGTATGCGGGTTGTAATAGCGCTTTTTTTCACAAAATTTTTTCTTTTTCCTTCCTAATTGCAATAAAAATAAAAAATCTTTTATCAACAAGTTAAATCCCAAAATTGAAACTTTTCTGTTGATTAGTTCTATATATTTGAAAACGCTTATGCTAGAATGCTCCAATTCATATGGAAACATCAGAGCCTCTTACTAAGTACCCTGAAGGGAGCATTCGAGAGTTGTGGGCGATATCCTTTCCCTTGATGATATCTACCCTAGCTACCCTGCTTATGATCTTTGTAGATAGGATCTTTCTAGCAGAGTATTCTCTAGAGTCTCTAAACGCTGCGGCTCATGCAGGAACCTGGGCTTGGGCCTTTATAGGCGGTTTGGGTGTCTTGACGGGTATGTCAGAAGTCTTTGTCTCCCAATATAATGGAGCAGGACTTCGCTCTAAAATTGGTGTTCCAGTATGGCAAATGATTTGGGCTTCTCTTTTTTCTTTTGTGGTATTCTTGGTGCTAGCCCTATGGGCAGCCCCTTTATTATATTCTGGATCTCCTTACCAAGAGATGGAGACAGAATATTTCCGTATTTTGATGTTCTTTGGGCCCGCCTATGCATGGATGACAGCTCTTTCAGGTTTTTTTATAGGGCGCGGCAAAACGAAAATGTTGATATGGATTGCCATCATCGCCAACTTGATCAATATTGTACTCGAT
>CAYPKB010000076.1:0-6626 GCA_964411185.1 uncultured bacterium | reverse complement strand
ATTTTAATATATACATTCCATTGTTTAGTTTTAATTAATAACCATTTTGATTTATTATATTAAATAATAAAAATCGAGGAGGTTTTTATATGTCAAATTACACTTTATCATTACAGGATAGATTAGAAAAACTTGAAACAAATATTTTGAATCCGGTGGGTTATATTCCCGTTATTGGTATCAGTTCAGCTGTGGTTAGACTCGCATTAGGAACTATTCAGTTAGTAGGGACAACGGCTTCGATAATTCTTACTGCAGGGTATGCCTCAGAGAATTACTACATTAGCCAACATTGGATGCATGGACTTGGGAATATTACAAGAGCCTTTTTCACAGCGATTCCCCTGCTAAATCTTCTTACGCTTTGTTATGACAACGTTGAAATTTTCCCTTATACAGGCAAGTATAGCAGTTCTTTGCCCATTTATGTTAATACCAGAGCAATTAAATTTTATAAATCTTGTTTGCAAGAAGCTAAAAGAACAAAACAGGATGATCTAGTAAAATTGATGCAAAAAAACATAGGGCGCATAAAAGGGAATTTATTGGCTCGCATGGATTATATGATGAAAAATCAACAGTATACTTATTCAAATCTCTATGAGTCCTTTAGCTATTTAGAAGACAGCATTAACTTCATAGATAGCACTCCTTCTAGAATCTCTTATGACTATCAATACCCTGCGTCTAATACCAGACATATAATTGCTCCTATCTACCCTGGGGTAGCAGCACAAAGAAAAAAAGCTGTTGTTGTGGCTCCCTCAAAAGAAGGTAATGTTGTGAAAGCTAAAAAGAAGAAAAAGGAAGTGGTGCTACAAAGAGAAGGAGATGCTTGCTCAGAATCTAGTTCTCAGCCTGGGTTGACTTCTTCGATGTATCCTTCTGCTCCCAAATATCAAGAACAGTAATCTGTACAAGAGCCCCTTTTTGGGGCTCTTGCTTTTCCAATATTTCAGCTCTTTTTACCAATGATAGTGATGCGTTGAGAGGTATAGGGAACTACTGTTCTTTCATTTAGGTGGAGAAGTCTGCAATATTCATCCACTACATCTTTCAAAAATGCTTGCTTTTGCTCTTCCGTTTCCAATCTGGATAGGTAAGGGAACCAAGGCCTTAAAAAATCCCGCATTGCTTCTTTAGATTCGAAATAATACTCATCCATTCTGGGCCAAAATGTCTCTAAATGGAAGCCGCTTTTTCTAAACATTTCATGATAATCTCTGATATCATGCAAAATCCAGTTAGGCTGATAGGCAATGAAAAAATCTTTCCATTTTTCTGAGTGAATGACATTTTTGATTGCTTTGAAAAGTTTAGGGTTGAAAAGCTTGGTAGGCAGTTCCAAAAGGACTCTTCCACCGGGTCTTACTGAATTGTAGATTTTTTGTATGACAGCAGGTTGGTCGTCAATCCATTCGAGAGTGCTGAAGGCGACGGCTAGATCATATTCTTCCTTATACTCAAGATCTTTTACATCTTGGACTTTGAACTCAATAGAAGGATAATTCTTTTTGGCATGTTCAATCATATTATCAGAAATATCAATACCTGTGATTGTTCCTGTTGTAAGAGATTCTGCGAGATATTGGGTCACTTTTCCATCACCACAGCCGATATCTAAGACCTCTTCATCCCCTCTTATGCTGAAAATTTCTAAAGCTCTTTTTGCGCAGTTGACTTGGTATTCATTGTTATCTGAGTAGATTGTAGCCTCATTATGTGAGAGCAGTAACGAAGTATGAAGGAGAAATAGTAAAAGATATTTCTTCATAAGGTTTGACTCCTGAAATAGATATTTGAGGGTGCATCTTATGAAATACCCCCTCTTTTTTTCAAAGAAAATATAAAGGAGTCAATAAGGAAGTGTTATATGCAATTTTTTGCAGAGCAGGTCATATAAGGGTTTAGCGACTGAATCGAAAAAGGCTGTTTGAGTTTGTAAAAATTCTTGGTAGAATTGATCTTGGTTGGTTTCAAGATCTTCTTCTTTTTTTTGGAGGTATCTCTCTTCACAGATTCTCTCTTCCCAAATGGTTTTGGCTTCATTTGATCGGATGAATTGGCATAGGTCAGCAGCTTTTAAGATCATCACTCCGGTAAGGAGTGGATCCAACTGATTTGCTTCCTTTATCTTTTTCATCCAATCATTATGTTTGGAGATATCAGTAGAAAGTATCCATTCTGAAAGTATCTGCAGAAAGTTCTCGAAGAGGTCTTCTGACAGATCATAAAAGAGTTCTTTGTCAAATTGCCTCAAGATATCCAACGTAACATCCACATGGTACTTTTCCATAGGTGAATCCTTTCCATATTTTTGGAAGATGGAAGTTTTGTGAGCTACTTGGTATTCATTATCCTTTCCATTATGTCCTATATCATGACATAAGGCTGCCAAAATTAAGAAAAACTGTTGCCAGGAATCTAAAATGTTACTTACTTCCTTTTTTTGCAGTAATTCATAGACAAACTGGGTGACATCTAAAGCATGACGAAAATTGTGATAAGGAAGTGAGACATATTTTTTTTCAATCGCTTCATTGAGTGCATTAATAGCCAATGGGTCTAAGGCGAGGTTTTCTGCAAAGGGAGAGATGAGAAGATTAGCTAGAGCCACCAATTCATCATCTTCATATTCCCAGACGTTGAAATCAAAACCAATGATACTTCCCATAGATGGCACCTTTTTTTCATCTTACCTCAAGAAAAGAACTAGATGCAAAAAAATTTCCTTGATAGAAGGAGATTTATGCAAGATGAAAGGAAAAAAAAGTTCAATCTAACCAAAGATAGTGTCCTTAAAAATATGGATCATCTGCTCAACCTGGTGGATGACTGTCAAGAGTTTGGAATGGTAGATAATGATGCCGGTTTTTACAACCACGTTATGGATGTGCGAGACTTGGCAGAGACAGCGGAAAATTATCAGGAACTTGTGGAAGCAATAGTTGTGGGGAAAGAGATAGAGCAAAATATTGATGCTTTTCTCGTTCAAAATGGAATATCGACCAGAAATCTTAGCTGGCCTGATGAAAAAGTTATGGAGAGTGAGTTATGAATCAATCAGCTGTAATGCATAGAGTGCAAGGAATATTCCTCGTCATTTTAGGAGTATTGGCTATATTGTGGCCTACTATCTCAAGTATAGCTGTAGAAATCATCATTGGGTGGCTATTCCTTATAGGTGGAATCATCAAGTTCATTAAATCCATACGAACCAAAGCCTATTTTGCCTATTATCTCATTGCTTTGGCCTACGCTGTAGTAGGTGGTTTTTTACTTATATATCCTATACAAGGAACCACTTCTCTTACTCTTGCTTTAGCGATTTTATTTGTAGTACAAGGTATTTTGGAAATCATATGGGGATTTTCTCATGATCGAAGCCGAGCTCTTTTTATTGTTGGCGGTATCCTATCCTTAATCTTGGGTATCATTTTATGGATGAGATGGCCTGGTGATTCTAGGTGGGCCATTGGTCTGATAGCGGGAATTAATTTCATAGCTACAGGCATTGTAGAGATCCTTTATGCCAAGAAATTAGCAAAGAGAGATTAAGAAAATAAATATATAAAATAGTAATTTCATTTTAGGAAAGTTTCTTTAATTATTTCTTTTAATGTGAGAGAAGAAAAATAAAGGGGCTATTATGTCACCGATACTACTTCTTCTCATTGTATTTCAGAGCTATGTAGGAATTGGTCTCGTCTACCCTATTTTTTCTTCGCTTTTTTTTGATCCCGAATTATCTATCTTTGCCTCAGATCTTTCTAATGCAAGTAGAGGTATATGGCTAGGAATCATTCTTTCGGTTACCCCCTTTACTCAGCTTGTGGTCTCACCCTATATGGGAAATTATTCTGATAAATATGGGAGAAAACTCCTTCTGCTCTGTAGTCTTGTTATGGCAGCTGTTGGCTATGCTCTATCTATTTTTGCTCTAGATGTCCGCTCCATCTCCCTATTGACTTTCTCTAGATTTTTCATTGGAATTGGTGGAGGGAGTGCTTGCGTTGCGCAAGCAGCCCTATATGATCGGAGTAAAGACCCCAAGGTGTTTGGGTTATATAATATGATGTTAGGAGCAGGTCTGACTCTGGGCCCCTTTTTAGGGGGCAAATTCACAGATCTTCAATTTCAAGAACGTTTTGGATTTACTCTCCCCTTCTGGGTATTACTCATAGCTCTTATCAGTATACTGGCCCTTGTTTGGTTTTTTTATTTTGATAGCGAACAGAGCAGAACAAAGAGTGCCAAGATGAGTGAATCTTGGCATCTATTCTCCTATAAAGGTATACGTAGGGTACTTATCTCTGCATTTATTTTCTCATTTGGATGGTCATACTTTTTGGAATTTGTTCCTGTCTATTTAATTGGGCAATATAGCTTCAAAGGGACCATGATCGGAAATTTTTATGCCTTTTCCGGTGCTATGTATGCCATCTCATGTGGATTGTTCATTCGCCCTTTAGTAAAACTGATCCCTCTCCCCTCTTTACTTTTTATGGCTTTTCTCTTTGCAGGTGCCTACTCTCTACTTTTTCTATCTATAGAAAATGCTGTTTGGATTTGGATCTATTCACCATTTTTGCTTTTTTTAGTTGCGATTATATATCCGGTATTGAGCGCGCTGCTTGTGAAAGAGACCTCTCTAGAAAATGTAGGCAAAGCATTAGGGCTTTTGCAATCAGTACAATCTTTAGCCTTTGCAACCAGTCCTTTGATCTCTGGAGTTTTGATCGGTTTTCATATAGCAATGCCCATATTCATGGGAGGGGGAGCTATGCTTCTTTCTGCTCTTTTCTTTGGGCTCTCTTCTTATTTGGAGCAAAGCAGACGAATCGAATGAAAAAGAATGGCTGCAGCTTGTGATACATTCAATGAATCAATCGATCCAAACATAGGGATCTCTATTTGATGGTCCGTTTTGTCTATTACTGGTTTGGAAACCCCTTTCCCTTCAGAACCTAAAATATAGAGCGATTTTTTTGGTGCTGAGAAAGTTGTTATGGGTGTTGCATTATCACCTGATTGCATAGAACAGATAGATATACCGGCTCTTTTGCAGGCAGAGACGGCAGAAAGAGAGTTATTGACCTGGATGACAGGGATGAGGTCCAATGCACCTGCACTTGCTTTAGACACAGATGGAGTGATGCTGCATCCCACAGCTTTGGGGATCATAACACCATCTATCCGAAAACATTCTGCAGCACGCAAAATAGCTCCTACATTCTGAGGATCTGTTATACCATCTAGAAGTACCAAGGAGAGCGACTCTTTCTCTCTTTTTGATTGTAGAAAAGAGTCAAGAGTCCAAAACTTTCTTGGTTGAATCAGAGCTACAAAACCTTGGTGAGAATCGCTTTTACCGATTTTTGTAAGATAGTGTTTATCCCGGAAAGTGATAGGAATATTTTTCCTTTGCAGTCTATGCAAAAGTTCTTTTTTAACTCCTTGAGCATTTTGCTGAGCTGAAAAAACTTTGATTATCTTTTTTGGCTCAGATTTAAGAAGTTCTTGTATGGGATTCATCCCGATGATGATATCTGCTTGATCCATGCAAGATATTTTATCTGATCTTCAGATTTTATACGATAATTGGAGTAATGCAGAGATAGATAATTGAGTAAATTTATATTTTTTCTTGTCACTGGTAGAGGAAATAGAGGGAACAGGAAAAAAAGCAGTATCTACTTCATGTAAGTCAGTATCTTGTATATGGGTCGAAAAATAGAAGATTCTTCCAAAAATAGCCCCTTCTAAATGAGTAGAAAATGGGTAGGCAGCCCGTACCATGCCTAGATGGCCAAGAGCATCATGCGTTTTCGCTTTTCCTCGGAAGGCCATACTCTCTTCTAAAGTGAGATTTCCCATAGCATCAAAACAGGAAGTGGTAAAAGCAAAAGAGAAATCTTTGCGAAATTGTAGAAAATTATAACCGTAGAATAGATCAAAGAGAGCGCCATTTCCCGGAAGTATTTGGATATTGCCACCTACAATGAAGCCATTCCAACGAAAATAAGTGTCAGGATCTTGGCTAGAAGATATTTCACTTTCTCCTCCTATTGTTGTTACAGTTGCAGGATTGGGAGAAGGATCTTTGGGTTTCATTTTTTGCCAATAGCCTTCATAACCTGCGCAAGGAGTAAAGGCAACTCGGTAATATCGTCCTGGAGTTAAATTCACACAGTAGCCAAAGAGTCCCATAGCATGGGCTGCCCACCCCCTACTTCCAAAAGTATAGGATGGAGGGTTGGAAATATCTAATATATGCAAGGAACTTTGAGAAAAATCCCCGCTCCCTATGCAAGAAAAACCACCGTTAGCCCAAAGATAAATATCTCTTTGGACTTTACGGACAGTAAGTTCTGTCTGAAGGAACCGTAACCCCTTATATTTATCTTGATAGATTCTTGTAGAGTCATCACCAGGGTTAAATAATCTAAAACGCAAGGTATCTTCTCTATAGCCGGTAGAAAAATCAAGGGTATAAGGTTCTATAATGGTGGCAAAAAGAAAAAGAGGAGCTAGAAAAAGGAAAAATAATTTCATAACGGATTTGTATCATATGAAAGTGTAGGCCATACAAGCAAAAACTTTCATACAAAAGTATTTGTTGTCCC
>CAYPKB010000075.1:5650-6630 GCA_964411185.1 uncultured bacterium | reverse complement strand
AAATTTCTTGAAAAAAATCCCTTCCAGGATATACCTTTACAAGGTATATTTATTGTAACTAAGCTTTTCAGATGGTTATCCGATCTTTTGATGATAAAGATACTGAAGCCTTTTTCAAAAATGGTATTCGAACTAGAAAAAAGGGATGGGATCAATGTCGGAATATAGCAAAAAGAAAGCTTGATATGCTACATTATGCAAAAGAGCTTAAAGATTTAAAGAGCCCGCCGAATAATAGGTTGGAATCTTTAAAAGGCGAATTCAAAGGATATTATAGCATTAGAATTAACGATCAGTGGCGGATTGTTTTTGGTTGGGATCATCAGCCATATGATGTACAAATCATTGACTACCACTAAAATAAGGGTACTATGAAGAGAAAACCTACATCACCTGGAGAAATTCTTTTTGAAGAGTTTTTAAAACCTTTGGAAATTTCTCAAAAGGAGTTTGCTGAACATCTTGGTTGTGATTACAAAGTAATCAATCGTATCATCAATGAAAAAGCCTCAGTCACTCCCCAAATGGCTATTAAATTTGCTGCTGCTTTAGATACTACACCTGATTTTTGGTTAAATGCTCAGATGTCTTTAGACTTATGGAAACTTCGCATAAAAAAACCAAAAATTCATTCATTAATTCGAGTAAGAAGAAGATTAAAAAAAAATAAACTTTCAAAGTAAATAATAAATTCAATTACCTCCTAAATTTACTTATATTCGTGTACCTAATTAAGGACTCTAAAGAATTTTTGTCTTTCTGATTCTCAGTGGTCTCTAATTAATCAGTCTATGAGTCGGACTCCTCCCCCTGTTCGAGGAGTTCCTAAAGCTGACTTTCGTAAAAATATGGAATGCTATTCTCTATGTTCTTACTAGAGGATGTTGCTGGAGTGATTTACCCAAAAACTCTGAACTGTATTACTCAAAATCAACAGCCCATCGGTGGCTATTGATTTTGAAAAAAGAGCATGTGCTTGA
>CAYPKB010000075.1:0-5640 GCA_964411185.1 uncultured bacterium | reverse complement strand
ACCGAGTACTAAGTCAGCTTCTGTTAAAGGGTCTTCTTGATGGAAAGATAGATCTATCACAGGTTGCTGTAGATGGCTATTTTTCCCCTGGGACCTGGGGGAGGCAAAGAAGTGGATCATGGTTATAAAGGAAAAGGTTCATCTGGTTGTAGACAAAGCCGCTTTGGATCACAACAACCTCAGCGAAAGGTAATGAACAGACCAAGCATTGATACTGCTAAAATCTATTCATAAGATCCGTCTCAAAAATAGCAAACAGATGGGTATCTGGGAAGCTGATAAAGGTTATGATGCCGATACTTTTAGACAAAGCCTTCTCCAACAAGGATTTTTTCCTGTGATTGGCTATCGCCAGCTCAGGAAAAAACGAGTAAAAACACAAGAGATTTATGATTATCTCAAAATATCAAGGAGGAGATGGGTAGTTGAAAGAACATTTTCTTGGTTAAAACGAAAATGCAGAAGGCTGTTAATGAGATGGGAGAGAAAGCCTGACGCATGGAATGCGTTTGCTCTTTAAGGGCTTATTTATATTATATTATGATAGGCCCATAGAATGAAAGCTAAAAAGTTTTCTATTTTGAATTAAAGTAGGACATTTTTTTATTGTCTTAAATAAACTATATTTTTACGGTGTGTTTTATAGAGAACAAACCATTTTAGTATTGTTCTTGCAAGGAGGAATAATGAGAAAAATAGTATTATCACTATTTGCAATGGGGTTTTTGTTTTGTTTTGGATCTTGCGATGATGTAGGCCGCAAATGTGTAGATCCGGAAAAATGTCCAGACAGACCTCAAAAAGAGAGACACCAAAGACGTTGGTAAGTTGTAAAGGCAACGGACTATTCGTTGCCTTTATTCTGTTGTATTCTTTCTGCCCTTTCTGCTGCTAGCACAATGCTTCTAGCGGTTCCTAATGGAATTTCTTTATGAGTAGGTACAACGACTATGATTTCGCTTTCAGTATGTTTGAAGACTCGGTGACTTCCTTTTCCTCTTTGAGATAGGGGTACAAAATGACTTCTCTGCAGGAAGCGATTCATCTCTCGTACCTTTTGGGGAATTGCTATACGAATAGTATCGGAATTAGCATTCGTTGGAGAAATTTCTTCTATTGTCTCAGAGATTTTGGTCTCTTGGTTTTCATCAACCTCTGGAATTTCAGAGATCTCTTCTGTTAAGGTCAGCCTTTTCAAAATAGCCATGGTTTCTTCGTGAAGAGAGGCAAATAAAGGAGTCTCTTTTTTGACAGGCACTATCTTTTTTTTCTCTCTTTCTCTTTTTTTCTTAAGAGAGGGTTTATTTGCTTTTTCCTTGGGAATAGAAGGAGAGGGGGACTCATTTTTCTCTTGAGGTTTTGGCCATCTACTTATTGACTCAAAAGTGAAAGCTCTAAAATCTTTAAAAAATTGTTCTGCAGGCAATTTTTTTTCGGAGCTTGTAGCAAGGCTAGTAGCTTCCTCTTCATTTAGCAATAGAAGGATTCCCTCTAGTATGGAGGCGTGTAGTTGTAATTGTATAGTGAGAAGGTCAGACTCTAAGATACTCTCTATTTGTAGTACTCTTTGTAGGGCTTTTTCTTCTGCATTGTCTCGGTTAGGTTGCTTGCTATACTCTTTGAGTTTTGCTTTCCATTTTTTATGGAATTTATTTTTTCTTTCACTAGCGTAGCAGCAGATAGTTTCATAGCTTTGTAAGAGATCTCTGTAGGAAAATCTATCAGATTGAAAGAGCTCAAAAGTCAAAAGGAAAAAAAGAGAGAGATTACTTCCTATTCTTCCACGGATAAATAGATTCATCTGAGTGTAAAATAGTTCGATGAACTTCACTATATTGGGATCTTCTATCAATTTTTCATCCAATTCTCTTCTGCTTTTGAGAAAATGTACGGCAAGATCTGTAGTTGGAAGAGCTGTCGAATGATCATTTTTTCTCTTTTCATATTCGTATGAGAGATTCATAGCTCTTGTCATTCTTCTATGTAAGCTACTTCCCAATGCATCTCTTGAAAAGAAAAGTCCTGCAGCTGTTACCAATTCTCTAAAAAAAAGGGTAAAAAGATCATCTCTCTTCAATGATGCTCCTTTTTGGATGTGACGAAGTAAATCTACTACCGGTTTCAGATCTGTTTTAGGGCTCTTATGCTTAGCTAATAGATTTTTACATTGTAATAATGCAGAGTAGTGAGGAGAATCTTCAGGCAAAACCCACGTCTGGAAGCTTAAGATTGTTTGAATTGCCTCAAAAAGTTCTTTTCTGCTCCCATGAGCAGGAATATAATTATTGGTAATATCCTCGATCTTTCGAGTAGCTAAAAGATGGGTCGCTTTTACCTTTGTTCTCTTTTGTCCTTCATATACAAAGAACAGCTCACAACATTGGAATAATTTGATCAGGGTCTCTTTACTCTCTTCAGGAAGAGTTTTAGCTAATGCCCGAAGCTCTGATAGAACATCTTTTTCTTTCTCCCAGTTTTCTAGAGAGATCTCTTTTTCTCTCTCATTTTTAGGAAAAAGGAGCGAGATGCCCCTTTGGAATATTTTCTGGATTTTAGGTAGTAGAGATTCATTAAATTTATTCAATGGAGTCCCCTTTAATGTATAGGAGGCCCTGCCAATATGATAAATTGCCCCGATGCCTATTCTTTCCCAAACATATGTAGATGGATAGGCTACGAATTTCTCTAATAAATCCTTTACAAGGGAGGTTTGCTCATTGCTACAACAGAATTTTGAAAACTGCCTATTGAAGATAGAATTTGATGGTATGTTGGATGAGGGAATGCTCATTTGGAATCCAATGTTTTAATTTTTCGTAAAATATAAGAAAACATCTATTCCAATTCAATTAAAAAGAATTTGGTTTAATATTTTAATTATTTTTTTTAAAAAACTATATTAGAAATTAAAATAAAAGCTGGAGTGGAATTTGTATTTTATTGAAATCGATTGGTTTCCCTTTATTTGGAATAGTAAAACCTAAGGATTGCCATATTTTTGCTAGAAATATAAGAATCTGCAGAAAAATGATTTTGCTTTTGACATACGCTTTATCTAACGTAGAAATCAATGTTGATTCTTTTACAATTTCACAATTATTTTTTGCGAATTGAACTACTCTGCTACAAAAGTGAGCACAATTCCTTGTCAAAGCATCATATGCGATGCCATTTTTTTCCGAGATTTTCACTTCTGCATCAATATAATGAAGAATTTCTCTAAAATCATGGACATTGGCAATCTCATATCTTTTGATTCTTTTTTTATGTCTCGGGACAAAAGTATAAACATCCGGTGCCTCAATATTATAAAATGAAGAGTCTGATTCATCGAACAATCCGAAAGAATAGACTTCTCCTGAAGGAGAAGTGAGCATTAAAGAGGCATGTCCTTCATCAAAAATCACCCCTCCTTTTCCTTCGGTATATACCACTACGTCCATATAAAATTTCTTATCACTCTTTTCGTGTCGAAAAGGGAGAGAATGGGTCATTCTTCTAAAACCTCCTTCTACGAATTCCGTATTTGCGGGAAGAGAATATTTGTCAGATGATTCCTCTCTGCGTAGTAGCCTTAGTTCTTTTAGTTCCTCGGGGCTTGCGTATTGTGTAGGGGATATTAGGTAACTCTCAGAATATATATTTTTTGCATTTTTGCAGAAGGTTGTAAAGGCTTCAAATGAAACAGTTTTTCGTACAGATTGCCTATTGAAGCGTCCTTGTTTTGAATCATTTTCACTCATTAAGGTGTAGTTTTTTCTTATGGCCTTTCTATAGAGAGCTGCTATTTTTTTCTCATCATCCGAAACCTCTCGTAAAGAGATTACATCTTGATAAGGCAATAAAAGTTCTCTTTTTCCAAAAAAAGATCCTTTATAGAAACTGTCGAAATATTCATCTTCAGAAATTTCTCTAAACTTAAGGTTCTCTCCAAAAAAACGAAGCCTTTCATAAATATGCTCATCAAAAAGTAGATCATCTATTCGATTCTCCACTATAACTTCATAATCAAAGCCTAATTTTTCACTTTTTTGCCTTCGTTTTTTCAACTTTCTTTTTTCAGCAATAGCATCTCTGCTCGCATCTATTCTCTTGGATGCTATGTCAGAAGGATGAGATATGGATCTACAACTCATACTACCTTTCAGTTGGTTTTTCAGTTATAACACTTGGCTCTTGTACCGGTTCCGATTCGACAACTATATCGCTGGGCAAGGGAAATTCTAATTCATTCCAATCTGTCTCTAGATTTTCTAACATTTGTATTTGCCGACAGATAGGCATTAGGGGAGGAAACGTAATCTTTCGATTGGTAAGCGTATGCATTTGCAACAATTTTTTTTCGAAGTCTGCCACTTCCTCCGAAGTAAGTGGAATTCGCTTGTCCGGCAGTGGGATCAAATAATTGACCATTCGGTCTATAACTAGATGGGTTCTCTCTTCGAAGGAATTCTTCCCTAAAAGTTGAACTATGAAGGAAAGAATTCGTAGGAAAACTCTTTGTACAAGATTTCTTACTGCGTAGAGCTTCTCTCCATCTAGACTCACAAATTGGGTATAACCCTTTTCAAGAGCTTGATCTATAATATAATAGTTTTCTTCGAATGTTTTTCTATTAATGCTTTCAATGACGTTCATAAAAAAATAAAGGTTAGTTTAATTTAAAATTATAACACTATTATTGATAAATAAATAGAATTATTTATTTATAAAAATTATTTTATTTTACTATCTTTAATTTATTTTTAGTTTCTAACTACAAAGAAACCCCTATGAAAAATGCTGTCAGAAATAAGTTCTTTTTATTCAATGACTTATGAGAGAACTTATCTGAGAGTCTGAAAAGAGGCTGATTAGAAAAAATCAAAAATTAATTTACCTATAGAGAGAGAAACAATTCTAAGCGTTTCTCATTTTGATAGTAATGAAATGAACGAGCTATGATAACTATAAAATAAAAATTTTCCTTTTTACCTTGTCCTATGATAATTTTTTCTCATTTTATGTGACGGTAGAGGAACTTTGACAATGGAAATAGAACCAGATGAAGATTTTGACCCATTTTTCGATCTTCTTGCTTGGGCACAAACGGAAGGATTATGGGATGGTAGAAAGGTCACAATCGATGAAATTGAAGTGTTCCAAAATGAAGTAGAGAGAAAACTTTACGAGATGTTGTTTTATTCATCTTTTCAAAGAGATTCTTTTGAGAGGTTGTCAGCTTTTTTTGCTTGCATGGGCTCTACGGGAATGGATCGATATCTGATCAAAAAAGAAATTCAAGAGATCAACTTTAATAAACAACAATACATCCAGCAAGCAGGTTTAATAAAAAGCTGCAAAAAACTGTGGAAGGAACATAAGACCGAAATTATTATCGGACTAGGTGTTACTACTTTGTTGGTAGGAGTAGCTGTATTTTCATTATCGACCATGGGGACAGGAGGTGCTGGCGCGGCAGCGGCAGGAGGGGCCGCAGTAGATGCTCTTAAAAAGAAAAAAAAAGATAAAAAGAAGCAGTCTGCAGCTTTTGAACCCACTTTACCACCAATTCCACCAAGTTCTCTACAACATAGAAATCCATCGCTCACATCATCTTTTCAGTCACAACTTAAGAATGAAATCCCGTTTTCAGAATTT
>CAYPKB010000074.1:0-6648 GCA_964411185.1 uncultured bacterium | reverse complement strand
ACCGCAAACATCGCGATACTTTCAGGATGTCTTCTTGCTGCAAATAAAGGAGCCAATTCAGCAAAAATGACCACTACAAATATCTGAGAAAAAGGAGCAAAATCGGGATTCAAATGGATAGAGTCATAAAATCTTCTAGAAAGCTCAGATCCAAGCTGTAGAAAGAGGTTCACAGTAATCAATGTAGTGCCGAAAAATCTGGAAGGTCTATTGAGTAGGTGGTTTATCCAAATGGCTTTTTTCTTTTTTTTGCTGACATAGAACTGCAACCTAATCTTATTCAAAGAAAGACAAGACATTTCGAACATCGAGAAAAAACCTTGCGCAAACACACAGAAAAGGGTGAGTAATAAAAAAAGATGCCAAGAATTCATTTTTTACCTTTTCGGATGTTTTAGTCGTCTAATATAGACCCTGCGTACGCGATTTGGGTCAGCTGCCAGAATATAAAAAAGAAAATCATCAGTTACGTAGCGTACACCGGCTTGTGGGATATCTTCCATCTGCTCCATTAACCACCCACCAATAGTTACCGCCTTCTTTTTATTTTCCAGCTCCAATCCAAATATCTCTTCTACCTCCGCTGGCAATGATTACATCATCTCCAGATCTAGTAAACTTAGGTTTATCTTCTCGCTTATGAACAATCTTCCCGATGACTGACTCGATCAGATCTTCTTGTGTAATCAAGCCCGATATGGATCCATATTCATCGATCACAATGGCTAGATCTTCTTTTTTCTCCCTCAAGTCGTGTAAGAGAGTCCATGCATTTAAAGATTCAGGTACATACATAGGAGGAGTCAACATCTTTTGAACCATCTCTTTTGACTCAATCTGCCCTCCTTTTGCAAAAAAGGGTCTAAAAGAGAGAATACCTAAAAGATTTTCCAAATCTTTATCACAGACAGGAAGCCGTGTATATCTCTTTTCTAAAAATAGAGAGGGAAGCTTTCCAGTCGGCTCTGATATGTCATAAAAAATGATATCTTCCCGGTGCTTCATTAACTCTTTAACTTGAGCGTTTCGTAGGTGCAAATAGCCTTCCATCAGAGTAAATTCCTCTTTAGAGAGCACCCCAGAACTCTTACATCCCTTTAAAGCCTCTTCTAACTCTTCTTGATTAATCTCTTCTTCAGATCTCAGAAAGAAAAAAAGAAATCTGGATATGAGACCAGTAATTTTTGTTAAAACCCTTCGTACCGGACCTAGAACCCTGGAAGCATGAGCAATAGAGGGCGCTACCTTGTAGGCTATTTTTTCATTATTGGGCAGAGCTAATGATTTGGGGATGATCTCTCCAAATACTAAGGTCAAAAGCAAAGGAACCCCTACCTGTAAGTACCAGCTCGCATCTTCACCAAAAAGAGAAGAGACAATATTTTGCACTACAATGTTCGCGAAGATGTTGAGCATCATCATGGTAACAAGTAGTTCTCTTGGATTGAGAAGAAGGTGGTAGATCAGTTTTTTTCTATTATCCGCACTATAATGGTAATTTTTTACCGTAAGTGAGGAAAGAGAGAAAAGAGATGTCTCTGTTGCAGACATGAAGGCTGAAAAGAGCAATAAAATCACTAGAGCGAGTGAAAACAAGAGCTCCGGGCCCACTTAACTGGAATCCTTCTTGAAATAGACTTTCATATAACCTGTAGGAACCACCCCTAATTCCTTCATTAAGACCAATTCCACCCATGCAGGATCATTTTGGGACTCGATCCGGGCTAAGAGTTCCCCCTTCTCCTCTTCTAAATAAGCCTTTTCAGAAAGAATTTGGTTGAGTTGCATAGAGAGAAGGGTAATTTCTTTTTTCTTTTTTTTCACAGCAGAGTCAAAACCAATACAAAGAAGAAGACAAAAAACAATGACCCACCACCATTTCTTATACCATTCTTTATTACTAGTTTTCATAATCCTGCTTTTATTTAATTATTATTAAATAATCAAACAAATTAATTTAAGCACAAGGATGTGTAATATTAACTTGTTTCATATATTTTCCTTTTCTATCTGCATAAGAGACTTCGCATATATTTTCTGCTTCCAAGAACAAGACCTGAGCAAGTCCTTCTCCGGCATAAATTTTTGCAGGCAATGGTGTGGTATTAGAAATCTCTAATGTTACATGCCCTTCCCATTCAGGTTCAAAAGGAGTTACATTCACAATGATTCCACATCTTGCATAGGTTGACTTGCCCAAACAAATGGCTAAGACATTTCGAGGAATTTTGAAATATTCCACGCTTTTTGCCAGCGCAAATGAATTAGGAGGTATGATGCAAGTTTCTCCCTCAATTTCAACAAAAGAGTCTTTCTGGAAGTTTTTTGGATCTACGATAGTATTATAAACATTGGTGAAGACCTCAAATTTGTTATCCACTCTAAGGTCATAGCCATAACTAGAAAGGCCAAAGCTTACATGTTTATTCTCTTCACTGCGATTGACTTGTTTCTCCACAAAGGGATGAATCATCTGGTTTTGTAAGACTTTTTCTCGAATAGATTTATCGCAAAGCAGTCCCATGTTTCTCCTTCAGTTGTTGAAATAATACAGGTAGGTATAGCGTTTGAAATAGTTTTCTTGCTACACTTTTTATAAGTTATGGAAGAATCCTATATCCAATCGTCACTAACAAAAAAAGATAGCAACTTTGAGCTCTCACTGAGACCTTCTTCTTTAGATCAGTTTGTGGGACAAAAAGATGCCATCGCAAGACTGAAAATTCTAAGTGAAGCAGCAAAAAAAAGAAATGCTTCTCTTGGTCATATCTTATTGCTGGGCCCTCCAGGCCTAGGGAAAACAACTCTTGCCCATATCATTGCCAAATCTATTGGAACCTCTCTCGTCTCTTCCACAGGTCCTGTTCTAGAAAAAGCAGGTGATCTTGCAGGCATTTTGACCAACTTAAAAGAAAGAGATGTCTTATTCATTGATGAAATCCATAGATTATCTTCCAACATCGAAGAATATCTCTATTCTGCTATGGAAGATTTCTCTTTAGATCTGATCATTGATTCCGGTCCTAATGCTCGATCGATTCCCATCACCCTCAATCCTTTCAGTCTGATTGGAGCAACTACAAGAGCAGGACTTTTATCCTCTCCCTTGCGCTCCAGATTTATCTCTTTGATCCGCTTAGATTATTATGATGTGGAATCGTTAAGTGAGATTGTTTTACGATCTGCTAAATTGTTAGCCTTGGATCTCTCTAAAGAGTGTGCTATTGCAATCGCAAAAAGAGCCCGTGGTACCCCTCGGATTGCCAACAACCTCTTGAAATGGATACGCGATTTCACACAAATACACACACAAGGAAAAATCACACTCTCATCTATAAAAGATGGCCTGGATATGCTGGCTATTGATGAAAATGGACTAGATGAGATGGACAAAAAGATATTGACTGTTATTATAGACCATCATAGCGGAGGACCTGTGGGACTGAGTACTATTGCTGTAGCTATCGGAGAAGATCCTGAGACTATAGCTGACATGCACGAGCCATACCTTATTATGCAGGGCTTGTTGCAACGTACACCAAGAGGACGACAAGCCACAGCTCATGCATATCGCTATTTAGGGAAAAAGAGCCCAAACCATTATTCAGGAGATCCATCATGAAAAAGATGTTATTTTTGCTTAGCTTTGCCTTTCTGCTCTCTGCAGAGATTAACGTTCTGGAGCCCAAACATCCCGAAAAGATTTTGGTGATGATTGAAAAAGATGCTACAGAAGCTTTGTTAGAGGTACAAGGACCTTATTATATTTATAATCCCCATGACAACTCTAGAATCTCTTCCGGACTACTCGGAAAAAGATTTATGATTCATGGAACCCCTTCAGGTATCAAATGGGGTGAAGAGTTTATTGGTGTCCACCAAATACAACTTTCTCCAAGGTCACCTCACACTTCAATATTGATCAACGGAATCCAATATGAAGGATCTGTAATCATCTATAGCACCGGTCAAACCATTCAGGTAATAAACCAAGTTCCTATTGAGCACTATGTAAAATCACTTCTAATCAATCTCTTTCCCTATCCTATTGAACAAGAAGTTATGTCCGCTATGGCTATTGTGACAAGAACAGATGCCTATTATCAGGTGCTTCGCAACAAGGATGCTTTTTGGCATGTCAATGCAAACGAAGTGGGATACTCCGGTTCCGCTTTGATTATTCCAAGCTCCTATGTAGATAAAGTAGTTGACTCTACTAAGAATTTGATTCTTGTCTACTCATCTAATGGAAAAAACATTCCAATTCCTGCGAAATATACAGAACATTGTGGAGGAAAGACAGCTCCCTATACTTCTATTTTCCGTATCAAGGAAGCTCTATTTCCTGACCAAACTATCGATGTGCCTCATGCTGCCTTAGATAGAGAAGAATCTAAATGGTCTTTAACCCTTTCAAGAGAAAGAGTGAAAGAGCTCTTCAATATTGACGAGTGTCAACATGTTGAGCTTTTTTCAGATAATAATTCCAAAAAGGTATATGCACTCCGACTCAAAGGAGATCATTCTCACAAAGATCTTAGCTTCTTTCAATTCCAAAAGGTTGTAGGAGAAGATAAACTGAAGAGCAATGATTTTTCGATAGAGGAGAAAGATGGCGGTTTTCAGATTACAGGATATGGGAAGGGACATAGCGTAGGTCTATGCCTATACTCCGCATCAGCTATGGCACAAAGCGGAGAAAATGCTCTGAGAATCCTATCCACTTTCTACCCAGAGACTTTCCTCTATAACCTATCAGCGTTGCCTAACAGCGACGAATAGTGCAAAGGGAGCTCTTTTCCTTGAGAGAAAAGAGCTCCCTTAGATACAATTGTTTACGCCGGGGACCTTCAGGAATAAAGGTTTTCGAACCAGGTCAGAATCGGAAGATAGCAGCCTTAAGAAAAACTTTATGCCTAAAGATCATCTCCGGCACTTTTTTCCAACTCCCTAACAGCTCTTCGTAATTCTCCCTCGCAATCCAATTTTTCTTTTGCAGCTTCCTGTAGCAAGGTAAAAAACTTTTCAGCAAAAGGGTTATTCGTAGGCTTTGGTAGCGGTATATTCTTCTTATTATATTTTTTTATAATCTTTTGAGCTCTCATTATAAGGGGCATAGAAGGAGGAACTCCCCCTTTCTTTCCTTCTTCTTTTTTAATTCGTATCCAATTTTTTTCTATCTCTTCTAAAGTATCTGCTTTCACCTTAGAAAAGACATGAGGATGCCTTCGGATAAGCTTATCTTTGATTGCCTCTATCACTTCTGCCATCGTAAAAAAGTTTTCCTTCTCACCCACTTTTGCAAGGAAAACAATGGTGTATAGTAGATCCCCCAACTCTTCTACAATATCTTCTTTTATCATAGAGTCAATGGCCTCTACAGACTCATGTGCCTCTTCGATAAGATAAGGTTGAAGGGAAGTAAGAGTCTGTTTGTGGTCCCAAGGACACCCACCAGGACCCATTAAAATATCTGCTACTTCTAATAGCGCATCAAATTCTTTCATACTCGCCTCAGTTATTTGCAGTATTTAGTATAAACGATGATATGAGCTGATCTCAAATATATTTTTATTAATTATGACTTCTAAAATTTTTTTATAATTATTATTTTTGTCAATTTGTGTTACTATAGTTGCATAAACAAAAGGAAAAAATATGGCATTTTTTTTACCTCGCATTTCTTTCGATCTCCCAACCCCCTCTTATGAGGCCATTGAGAAGAAATATACAAAAATCATGGACAAAGTAGAGGCAAGTAGTGGTATTCCACTGCGGATGATCGGAACTCTTTTCTATCAGAAGGTACGAAGTTTTTGTCCTCAATCAGAGAGAAAGATCACTGGAGAAGAAGTGAAATCCATTGCAAAAGAACTGGACAATATCAGTGCTGCTATCCAACGTGGGAAAGAAGCTTTGCTGCAAAATTGCAGTGAGGCTGAAAGAGCTGAATTGGAAAAAATATTTAATGATGCATATATAAAAACACTCAACGATCATAAATCGAAAAACTCGTCTATTACAGAATAGATCATTTTTAGTATCAGAAGGAACAAATAAAGAAGAGCTCTTCAGTTGGGTATGGATTTAGATGATCTTGAGCAATAATCTGGTTTATAACTGACAGTTCTTATCCAGCTTGTTGACTTTTTTCTGACATTGCTCTCCAAATAATTTTTTCACAGCTTCCTGATGAGTTTCTTTCAAAACCATTTTTGGGAATTTATCCTTAGCTATATGAACTTTATATTTGTATATGCCATTTCTAAGAGTAATGTAATCTAGTCCTCCCTTATCAGAATGGTTTGAATATAAGAGTATTTGTATATTTTTTTCGTCAAAGGGATATTTACTTAAGTAAGGACGGATTTTTTCTTCTTTATTGATTTCTTCCAGAAAAATTCTACTGGACTCATACAGCAGTTTTCTTCCTTCTGAAATATCGATTGATTCATCAAAAGTAAAAGCCAGTGCTAGCATTTCTATTTCGTACATGGCTTGAGCACCTGTTCCTAATGGATTCAATCCGAGATCCTTATATATTCTTGTCGAAGCTTTTTTTCTCACTTTATTAATAAGATTTTGTTTTTCGTAGAGTTTTTCTGTGGGATTTTGGTAACACCCATAAAAAAAAACCAACAAAATCAA
>CAYPKB010000073.1:5822-6761 GCA_964411185.1 uncultured bacterium | reverse complement strand
GAAAGGTAAAAGGGTTTACCCCCGTAAGTTTTAAGATATTCAAAAAGAGCATAGCCTCGGGCAAATCCCAGGTCGAAGAGGCTGATTGTTTTTGCATCCTTGTAATAGGCGCCATTTTGATAGACAACTAGACTCACTGAAAAGATCCTTTTTCTTGTTTTTTATCAGAAGGAAAGAGTTAAAGCAAACTTGTTGAAATTTTTTAATATAGTCGTCTATGTGATAAAAAGGAGAGAAAAAAATGTTGCGAAATATTTTTTTTACACTCTATGGAAAGGATAGTAACAAGGAGTGATCAACATGGCTTTCAAAAATACCTTAGACGATATGGATCGTCTCTTGCATCAAATTTTGAAAGATCTGGATAAAACGGCCAAAGGAAACAAGGCGGCAGCGCAACGGGTCAGAAAAAGTACCATCAAATTAGAAAAAGTGGGTAAGAAATTTCGTAAAGAATCTATGCAAGCACAGAGAAACGGGAAATTGAAAAATCTTAAGAAAAAGCCTGCAGCAAAAGCAAAAAAAGTGGCTAAAACGGCCAAGAAAGCTACAAAAAAAGCAGTGAAAAAAACGAAAAAAGCTGCGAAAAAAGCTGTCAAGAAAACGAAACGAGCAGTGAAGAGAAGAAGATAGTAGCTCGTGCTACCAAGCAACCCGCACAAGTTGTGCGGGCCTTTTGCCTCAAACTGGATCCAATCAAGCTCTCTCACCCCCATCTATCTATCAGCAAAAAAGTGATCAATTTTTTTAAAGGGAATAATTCAATTTATTGATCACATTGCCTATACTATTTCCCTTTAAAAAAAAGGTTTTTTCATTATGTCTTTTCCTTACAATCCAATTCCCTCTTCCACCCGCTCGGCTCCCTTGGTTCAAAGGGAGGCCATGGATATTGATGAAGATCCTCCTATAGATTCTGTTACATCCAAAATGCAATCG
>CAYPKB010000073.1:0-5812 GCA_964411185.1 uncultured bacterium | reverse complement strand
GTTGGCTATCGAGCAAAAGCTCCCACCTGAAAAGAGCCGGGGTTCAGTAGATGCTTTAGACGCTAAATCTGTGACAATGATGGATGTGGACACTTCCATGAATCATTTCGGAGAGTTGCACCTTTTTATTGGTAAGATAATTACCCGTTTAAAAAGCAAAAAAGAGGAGATAGAAAAGGAAACGAAGGAAGAAATTAGTCAATTAAAAAAAGAATCAAAAGAGAAAACAGGTGCCGAATTACAAGAACATTTAGCTCTCATTGCTTTTGCCGAAATAGAGTCCGAAAAATCCATCAAAGCCTACACTCAAGATTTACAAGCTTTTGAAAAGCTAGAAAATCAACTAAAAGAACAAAAGCCATTTTCTAAGTCCACCTGTCCATCTAGTAGTCCCCTCCCTACTGCTACAAAAGCAAAAGAAGATCTTCCCACTCTCTTTCGTTTTGGGAGAGAACTTAGAACTGTAATAATACATCTAAGAGAGGGTTTTTTCGACCTTGTGACTATGAGTACACCAACTTTTTTCGAAAAAGATTATTTCATCAATATTGCCATAGAGAGAGAAGAAAAAAAAGCCAAGGGAAAAATTTCCCCTGAAAGGCTTTTTCATCTTTCAAGACTCTTTGCTGGGTTAGGCGCATTCGAACAAGCTATAAAAATTGCCATTACAATAGATGACCCCTCAAGAAGATCTAAACTATTTGGTTTAATTGGGAAAAAACTCAGAACATGCATCCAAAATTCATTTCAGTTATTAGAAGAAAGTCCAGAAAAAAGCATAGAATTTGCGCACAATTTACAGTTATTAGATCAATATATACAAATATTTGACCTTCTATTAAAAAAAGAAATTGATTCTAGTTCTACACATAAATTCGAACCCACAAAGGAGATGAGAGAATTTTATCAAGATAAAATCAGTTCCCTAATAGAATCCAATCAGATAAATAAAGCGATCGAAATATTGCATGTGATCAACTTAGAAAATAATCAAATCCGCCTGGTCTACCGCTTCATCCCTGCAATTGTCAATAAAGGTAAACTAGATACTTTTCTTAGACCTTTCGATACCGTTGAAAAAAACAAACTTTTGAGGAAAATCAGTCTAGAATTTCTAAGTACTCAAAGCTTTGATCAAGCTATCTCGATAGCTGAAAAAATTACCGATCTATCCGATAAAGATCAAACTTTCTATTTTTTATCCAAAAGTCTTTCAAAGAAAAAAGAGTGTAAAAGAGCTATTTCTCTTACTCAGCAAATACAAGATAAAAAGATAAAAGCGGACTCTCTACAATATACCTCTGAGATACTTGCTGAATCTGGAGATTTCAACAAAGCTTTGCAGATAGCTAGAGAGTTAGCATCTTTGGATGAAGAAAAATATTATGAAGTTATGGAAGTGATCATTTTAGAGCTTGCTAAGGTGGGTAGTTTCAACAGAGTCTCTGAGATTATAAAGGCCCTTCCCCAAGAGAGAAGAGGGAAAGCATGTCAAAGGATAATAGAAGAACGTATTTATCTAAAGAAGTTCCATGAAACGCTGAAGTTAGTAGATCTTTTTACTGAAGAAGATAGAGAGATTTCTCTGCTAAAGATGATTCAAGTTTACAGTGAAAACAAAAGTTTTGATATAGCCCTTGCATTAACAAAAAGTCTAAAAGATATACATAAGAAAGAGAAAATTTTTCGTGAGCTGCACGGTTTCTTACATAAGACTGAGGAAAAATAAACTTCCCGAAATACCAAAATTGTTTGGTAAGTGAGTAGAAAAGATCATTTCCTTTTTTTTTAGTACCTTGTAGAGTATCTCCGTTATGTCGGAGATAGAGATTGTAGATTTTTCCCCAAAAAAGGGTTGGGGAGTAGGAAGAGATGAAAAGGGCAGAGATGTAGAAGTTGCCCATGCTTTGATTGGGGATCTCATCGAAGCAGATGTAAAAAAATCAAAACGGAAAGGTGTGCACAAAGCGCGCTTATTACATATTGTAAAAAGTTCACCACATAGAACAGAGGCAAGATGTGAACATGCAAGAATCTGCGGCGGTTGCACCTTCCAGGAGCTCGTTTATTCTAAACAGCTAGAATACAAACAACAAATAGTACAGAAAGCCTTCCATGCTCATTTGGGAAAATTTGTAGAGATTTTACCTACTACTCCTTCGCCGAAAATTTTTGCTTACCGGAACAAGATGGAGTTTACCTTCTCTGAAAATAGAGCGGGGGAAAAATTTTTGGGACTCATGATCGCAGGGACTTCCCGATATGTTTTCAATGTACAGCAATGTCATCTGATGGATGAGTGGACAGCTGCTGTTCTGGGAGTTGTAAGAGAGTGGTGGAATGAAAAAGGATATAAAGCATATATCCCGCATAAAAATGAGGGAGAGCTCAGAAATTTGACCCTCAGACAGTCTGAGACAACTCATGAGAAGATGGTTCTACTGACAGTCACTGGAGGATCTTCTCTTTGTTATGAGAGCTTCCAAGAAAAAATAGTATCACTCCTAGGTAAAAATAACCTATCTATTAGCATTAAAGAACATTATGCAAAAAAGGGGATGAGGAGTTTTGATAAACACTTACAATTATTTGGCAAAGATCACATTACAGAAACACTTTTGATCAATGGAAGAAAATTAACCTTCCGAATTAGTCCTAGTTCCTTTTTTCAACCTAACACATTACAGGCCCAAGCTTTTTATCAAAGAGCATTTTCCTTGATGGGATTATCAAAAAAGAGCTCTGTTATTTATGACCTGTATAGTGGTACAGGAACTCTTGCCATGATTGCCTCTAGCTATGCAAAAAAAGTAATTGCCATAGAACAAAACCCACAAAGTGTGGCAGACGCCATAGAAAATGCCAAAATCAATCAAGTGGACAATCTTGAAATTCATCAAGGGGATGTAGAAAAAGTTCTACCCACCATCGTAGATAGACCCGAGGCTGTCATCGTAGACCCACCTCGTGCTGGACTAAGTGAAAAGGCGTTAGATGTCATTGGAAGTCTGCTGCCTTCAAAAATTTTATATATCTCTTGCAATCCTCAGACGCAGGCGCAAAATATTGCTGTCTTGGCAGCCTATGGATACAATCCTATAGTGGTTCAGCCTTTCGATCAATTTCCTCATACTCCTCATGTAGAGAATATCACCCTTCTTTCTAGGGAAAAGTAGCCCTTGATAATAAGGCTCTCTTCGGGCAAACTTGCCAAGTTAAAGAACATGGAGAACAGCAGTAATGTGTAACAATATTTTTGGAATTTTCCCAACTCTTCTTGCTCAAGATGGACAAGCAGCAAGTCCCGGAAGCAATCTGACTCAAATGATCATTATGATAGGGATTGCGCTTGCTTTTTTCTATTTTATTCTTTACCGACCTGAACAAAAAAGAAGAAAACGAGCAGAGCAGATGCGTGGTGCTCTAAAAAAAGGTGACAAAGTGACAGCCATGGGCATCGTTGGTATAATCCACAAAGTAAAAGATAATACTATCATTATCAAAACAGGCGAAGATGCCAAGATCGAAATGCTAAAAGGAGCTATCACAGATGTGATCTCCAGTGGTGAAGAGAAAAAAGAGGAACCCATCTCAACCGAAACCTAAAATCACTCTGGTAGTAGAAAATTTTTCTAAAAGGCTCCTCTTTTGAGGAGTCTTTTTTTATTCTTCTACTGGAGATTGATTTTGAGAGAGGGGCATTTTTTGCAGCATTTTTAGAATCTCTTTCGTGGAATTGAAATTTTTGGAAAGCTCGTTAAAATCTTCCTTATAAGGAGTATCAACTGCCAACTCTAAGATAGCTTTCCATCTGCGATCAGCTTCTTCATCAGTAAGGCTGTTCACTTCTAGCTGTTGAAGATTGTCCATACTATCCTCTAAACTCAGGTAGGAAGCATCAGACTCCTCAGAATCACTTTCATACACTTCGGAATCATCAATATCGGAAAGTTCTTTTTCGCTTGTAGCTGCAGTAGGTAGTTTGCCATCTAGTTTCATCGTTTTTTTTAGGCTAGATACAATCTCAATGGCACCTTTTCCTTCTTCTCGCATTCTCTTAATAGTGGATGATAGGTAGTTCTTATGCATTAAGAGGGTGTTTAATTCATTCTCAGCGTTTAATAACTTTTGGCCCTCATTGAAAGCATTTTCCAGCCTCTTTTTTCCTTCTTTGGTTTTCGAAGACTCATCATATATCTCTTTGAGGATATCTTCATTTGCTATATTGGATTTTCTCTTCTTTTCTATAATTTCTTTAAAATGAGAAGATCCCAAGGCTAGAACATCTAAATGTTTTCCACTCTCTTCTTCTTGGGCTTGTAGCCATTTATCTGCAGCAGATGAGAGGATAGAAGAAGGAGAAAAAAGTGCAGCCATTGGGCTCTGATCACTATTTTCCACGTTTTCTTCTATAGCAGCCGGTATAGAGGGAAGTTCTATATATTCCTCATTGTCGGTATCTTGATCAACTTCTTCGGTGCTTTCTGGCTGAGGTAATAATTTCTTTATAGATTTTTTTATCCTATCCAATTTCATGGTATCCAATAGAGTGCTACTTCCAAGAACTCTCATGATTTCGCCATCATTTAATCGTAAGAGACTTTGGATCTCTGAGAAGTGGTAATTGGCGATTTTGCAAGTTCGGGTTAATCCCCTTTCTCTTTGTGCCAAGTCAAACGCTCTGTCAGTAAGAGCTTCTTTGAGTCCATCTCTTTCATTTGTCAGGTCAATAATAGTTCTTTCTGTTTCCTTTTTGTAGCCTGTAAGCTCAGATTGAGCAGCGCGCATTTCCTGTTCTGCTTTCTGGCGTGCCTCTTTTTCTTTTGCCAACTCTTTTCCGATTGATGCTAGCTTTCCGTTATAGAGCGATCTAATTTTATTATAACTAGTTCGTAAGTCTCGCTCTTTTCTTCGTAAAGATGCATGCGCATCTTGCTCTTTTTCTAATTGACGTTCCAGATGACTCTGCATTGCTAAGAATTTCTCTCTCTGAGTATCCAATTGGTTGGTCAGGCGAGAAACTTGCTCTTGTAATTGGGAACTCTCTTCAGTCAATCTACTTTGTGTAGAAGGTAGTTTTTTCTGTAATGCAGCTTTTTCTTGTTTCAGTTTTTCGATGACAGCCGTAAGAGCATCGATCTGGGATTCTTTTGATCTTAAGTGCTCTGTGAACTGCATTTTTTCAGCACCTAATGTCGCTATTCTGGCTTCTAGATCATCTTTGACTCTTTCTAAGTTTTCAAAATCTTCTATAGATCTGGTTGGTATCTTCTCTAATTCACTGATTCTTGCCTCTAATTGGCTTATTCTCTCTGTGAATCTACGGTTCTCTTCTCGGACAGTTGCTAATTCTTCTTGCAATTGGGAAGACCGGGTTACCTTTGCTGCCAGTTCTTCTCTTAGCTGGGCTAGCTGTTCGGTAAGCACACTTTTTTCTCTTTCAGATTGCTTAAGACGATGTGTGAGCTCTTCCTTTTCTCTTTCTAGTTGGTTGATATGGGTATTCGCAGCTTCCAATTGAGAGCGTAAATCTTGTATAAGGGCTACATCTTGCTCTTTTGTTTTTTCTAGCTCTTGTAGTTGCAACTGTAGATCGTCTCGTAATTGTTCTGCTGCAGCAAGACGATTCTGAAGATCGGATAGTGCACTCTTATTCTCTGCCAATTCCTTGGAGAGGTCTCTGTTTCTTCCTTCTAAAAGTGAAAGAGCTTTTTCTTTTTCCTCTACTTGAGAGAGAGCCTTTTCTAACTCTATTTCTAATTGATTTTTTTCATCTTCTAACCGGGAAAGAGAGTCTCTTAACTCTTTTGAT
>CAYPKB010000072.1:4226-6877 GCA_964411185.1 uncultured bacterium | reverse complement strand
ATACTGTTTCCCTAGAGGAATATTTCGAAAATGAATATCCATCGATGAAGCCTATTTTTCAGAAAATGATTAGAGAAAAGGTGGATAGATGCGCTATCTGAATGTTTTGGTAATTTTCCTCCTATTACTTCTCCTAGGTAAAGGATGGTACAAAGCGACGGATGGCTACAAAACGGCTAAAATCATACCCTCTATAGAGATTTTTCAAAGATGGGAGAAAGAAAATAAAGAAGAGGTGGAACCTCTAGTCAGAGATATCCTATCTCAACCCTTTACCTACCTTGGAAGGGGGCAACAATGTTACGCCTTTGAAAGTAGTGATCAAAAATATGTAATAAAGATCGTTCGTCTTCACAAATACCGCATCCCTTTTTGGTGCTCTCTCTATCCTAAAAAAGAGATTGTAGAGCACAGAAAAAAAAGTTGGCAACGGACATTAGATAGTTTTTCTCTTGCTTTTACCTATCTGAAAAAGGAAAGCGCATTGGTCTATTTACACGATAAGAAAACAAAAAGATTACCTATGTTGACTCTCTATGACAAATTGGGAAGGAAGAGTGAAGTAGACAGCAACCATCTGGTTTTTGTTCTACAAAAAAAGGTAAGACCCATTCAAGCTGAAGCTGATAAATGGAATGCTGAGGAAACATCACAATTTATAGATCAGTATCTAGTTACTCTCACAGATAGAATAGAGAAAAATATCCGCAATAAAAATCGAAATATCTTAAAGAATCTAGGTATTTTGGAGGGCCAAGTTGTTGAGTTTGATGTAGGAGAATTTCGAACTTTTCCAACAGCTGAGAGCCAAGAAAGCAGAAAAATTGAAATAATCAAATCGACAAGAAAACTTCGCAAGTGGTTATTGAAACATCATCCCTCCCTGGTAGCTCATCTCGATCGAAAGATTGAAGAGAGTGTGATGTGAAAAAATCCAAGTTCGTTCCATTTCTAGTAGCTAGCCTCTTGACCGGTACAGCTCTTTATCGTAGTGATGGGTTTTCTCCCTCTCATCTTGTCCAGATTCCCCAATGCTCTTCTTATTCTTATGATTCTACTAGTAATCCCACGATTGAGAAGATCTTGCAACAAAAGTTTCGATATCTAGCCTCTGGAAGACAATCCTTTGCCTTCGAAAGTGAAGATGGAAAATGGGTCCTAAAAATCATCAATCAAAGCAGATTCTATCTATCGCCTATATTTCTTCAATTTCCTCTTCCTTCAAAAATCCATAGATGGTTGGAAGAAAAGTCTCAAAGAAGAGAAGAGAGGGTTTCTGCCTTTTTTCGTAGCTTTTTATTGGCATATACAAAACTACAAAAAGAGACAGCTCTTCAATATATCCATTTCTCTAACGAAGAAGCTCCTCTGGTATCTGTAACTTCTCCTACCAAGGTTCCCACGAAAGTGGATTTGAGCCATTGCTGGTTTGTGTTACAAAGGAAAGGAGAATCCTTCTCTGAAAGATTGCAGACTACAGTTAGTAGTCCTGTCAAGTGGAGCGAGACTCTCTCTTCTTTTTTCCATTTAGTGATGAAAAGAAGCAAGAAAGGCATCCTTGATGATGATTTGAATGTCATGGGCAATGTAGCTTTCCTGAATGATAGAGCTTTTCTGATAGATCCAGGTAGGATCTATGAGAGCTCCAAAAAAATGGATAGAAGAGAAGTGCAGAATGAGCTGAGAAAATCATCCAAACAGCTCAAACAATGGATTTACAAAAATCAGCCAGAGAAAATCCTTAGTTTTGAGGAAGAGTATCAAAAAGCAGTAAATTCTTTATGAAAAAATCAGATCCTACTTAATGTGAGGTTGTGAGACATTTTTTTCTATTTCTCTACGAATTTTTCACGGATAGATTGTGGAAAAAACCCATTGAAGAACTTTCAGGGTCTACAAAGTTTCTACATAAAATTTGTAGATGCACTGTGATTTCCATATATGGCATTTTTTCCAATGCCTATTTTTTGAGAGCTTCTTCGTTAACCTTTTACACACTGATGTCAGTAGTCCCTATTTTAGTTATGGCTCTTGGGATAGCCAAAGGGTTTGGTTTACAGAAAAACGTGATGAGTCAGCTCATAGAACGTTTTCCGGAACAGAAAGAGGTGTTAGGAAAACTACTTACCCTAGCGCAAAACTGGCTAGAAGAGACAAAAGAGGGGGTTATCACAATCATTGGTATTGCCATTCTTACCTGGAGTGTCGTCCGTGTTCTAAGCAACATAGAATCTTCTCTCAATCATATTTGGAGAATAAAAAAACCAAGAAGTTGGATACGTAGATTTACAGATTTTTTAGCTTTGATGGTGCTGGCTCCTCTTTTCTTCTTCACTGCGAATAGCATTACTCTATTCATTGTAAGAGAACTGAGACTCTTCGTAGAAGGAGCCCATCCTATCATAGGGAATACGCTTGTATTTTCGATCCAATTATTGCCTATGGCCCTATTGTGGGTTCTCTTTTCCTTGCTCTATCTAGTCATGCCCAATACCAAGGTAGAAATAAAGTCTGCCTTTTTCGGAGGGATTATAGCCGGTACTTTTTTCCAATTTGTCCAGTGGATCTATATATTTTTTCAGGTGGGAGCGACAAAATATGGAGCTTTGTATGGTAGTTTTGCTGCTATTCCACTCTTTCTTGCATGGTTG
>CAYPKB010000072.1:0-4216 GCA_964411185.1 uncultured bacterium | reverse complement strand
TGCAGTTGAGTTGGCTCATTGTCTTGTTTGGAGCACAATTCTCCTATGCTTTTCAAAATATTCATGCTTTCGAATATGGATGGCAACATCCTTTTTTGAATATGCGTTCAAAATTATTGATCAGCCTTTGGATTATGCGGCAAGTGATAGAAGCCTATGCGAACAAAAAAGAGTTAGATAAAGAAAAAATCCAACAAACACTTCATCTGCCCATGACTACTATCGATGACATTGTGGATGAGCTGATCGAAGCAAAGTTGTTACTGCCCATACGAAATGGTCCTTTTTCTTTTGTTCCCACAAGATCTCCAGAAAAAATTCGTATCAACGACATCCGAAAAACTCTTATGCACAAACAGCAAAGCGTCATCTTACCGGAAGGGGATTTGATGAATAGACTTCAGGAAGAGTTGGACTATTTTGATGAACAGATCGAAAAATCAGATCATAATAGATTGCTACAAGAGATAAAACTTTCATGAAATTAGATTTTTTTTATCCCATGTCATTTGAACCCTTATATAAGTCATATATTTGGGGGGGTAAAAAAATTAGCCAACTGAGACACCTTCCTGAAGAAACCATCGCAGAATCTTGGGAAATTGTAGATAGAGAACTGGAGCAAAGTGTAGTTGCTGAAGGACCTTTACAAGGAAAAAGACTACATGAGCTTATGGGAGAAGATCTTTTAGGAGTTGGACGTTCATATGAAAGATTTCCCCTTTTGATCAAATTTATCGACGCAGCAAAACATTTGAGTGTTCAAGTACATCCTGATGAAGTTACAGCAAAGATCTTACAAGGTGAGTCAAAAAATGAGGCGTGGTGCGCGCTCGATGCTCATTCCAAAGTCTTAGCAGGACTAAAGCAGGGGGTAGGTAGAAAAGAGCTGGAGCAAAGTCTGTTAAATTCCTCTTTACCTTCAATTTTGCAAGAGATAGAACTGCATAGAAATGAACTTCTTTTTATTCCTGCGGGAACTGTTCATGCCATTTTGAGTGGATCCTTTCTGTTAGAAGTACAGGAAAACTCTGATACAACTTATAGAATATACGATTGGGATCGGAAAGATCAAAGCGGAAAGAAGAGAGAATTACATTTGAATGAAGCCTTGCAAGCTATTCATTGGGATGCATCTCCTGAAAAAACGTTTCCTCCCTTACAGACTCCTTTTTTTCAAATCAATAGGATGACTATCGAAAAAAGAAAATTTCTACCTTCAGATTTTCGCTCTTTCCACATCTATTTTCTTCTTACCGGAGAGTTAGATATTCGAGCAGGAGGAATCACACTCTCTATGGAAAAATACAGGGCCTATTTAGTCCCTGCTAAAGCAGACAGTACGGAATTGATGCCAAAAACTCCCTCTTCTCTACTTACGATTTCTCTCTAAGACCCGCTGCGGCAATAGCTATCGGAGAGAGTTGATGATTGATGGAACCTAATTGACTCAGTTCAATTTTGCAGGCAGACAAGGGTTCTTTCCAGCTATACTTCGTCATCTTTTCTAACAGAGGATTCATTAATACTTCTTTAGCATGGACGGCGATAGTCCCCAGTAATATGGTATCGGGATTAAATGCCATGAGAAGAGCTCCAATTCCTTGCGCCATTCTTTCTACAAACTCATCCCAGACAGAAATTGCATAAGAATCTTTCTCTTTTACTGCTTCCACCAATATTGCCATGTCTATATTTTCCAGATTTCCATCCGCTAAGCCTAAAATAGAGGAGTGAGTACCTGCTTCGAGATCTTGTTGGATTCTTCTAGCTACATTTATCCCCCCGCAAAAAGCCTCAAAACAGCCCTGAAGACCACATGGGCAGATAGGACCATCTCTATCTAAGATGATATGTCCTACTTCCCCGCCTGTATCAGTGCTTCCTTGCAATAATTTTCCATCTATCACGATTCCTCCTCCCATACCGGTACTTGCGGTCAGATAGATCAAAGTACTGCTTTTTTGCATATGACCGAAAAGATATTCTGCTAGAGCAGCCCCATTAGCATCATTATTAAAATAAACGGGTATGTTAAAAGCCTTTTCAAAAGGTGATACAATAGAATAGCCATGCCAAGAAGGAAGATTAGGTGGAGTCAGAAACTTTCCTTTCTTGGTATCTATTGGCCCGGGAGCTGCTATTCCCATCGCTTCGATATCATCTATTGCTTTTTTTTCATTTGACAAAAGTTTATAGATTGCTTCTTTGATAGCCTCTATTCCTTCTTTCGCATCACGGAACGAAGAAGTTTGCAATCTAATAGAATGGAAGAGGTTTCCTTCTTTGTCTCCTAAAGTAATGGAGATCTTTGTCCCTCCGATATCGACACCTACTATCATTTTAATAATCTCTCTATGATCGCTTTGGTAAAATGAGGAAGATCATCGGGTCTTCTGGAACTGATCAGAGGACCATCTACCACTACAGGAGAATCTTCCCAAATAGCCCCTGCATTCTCTAAATCATCTTTGATGGCAGGAGAGCCTGTGGCTTTTTTTCCTGAAAGGATTTTTGCAGATATGGGTACCCACCCGCCATGGCAGATGAAAGCAACACACTTATCTGCTTTATAAAACTCCTGTACAAGCGATAATACCTTTTTATTTCTTCTCAATTTATCCGGAGCAAAACCTCCTGGAATCACTATGGCAGAGAAATGGTCACTATCAATTTGATCAAAGGAATTTTGAGCTAAACAAGGGTAACCATGTTTTCCTTTATAGATCATTGAGGGTTCTGGCCCTGCAAGAGTCAATTTGCATCCAGCTTCTTCGAGACGAATTTTTGGATACCATAGCTCTAAATCCTCATAATTATCGTGTACAACTATCAAAACTCTATGCATAAAAGATCCCTTTCGTAATATTTTTTATATGATTGCCTTTTTTCTTTTTTTTGTCGGTAGCCTAGCGTTGATTTTTTCTTTGCTTTTTTTAGCCAAGATCTCTTTTTTAGGAGAGATCATCATCATTCTATTCTCTTTTTTTCTTCTTCTTTGGTTTTGTAGCATGCTTGTAGAAAAATATCATAAAAATCTCTCTCCTCAGTTGGTAACGGTGGTCAGATGGACAAGAGCTATAGCTTTAGATTTTTTTTGTCAGTCTTTTGTAATGACTTTGATTCCTTTTGCTTGGATACGACTGCGTTCCAAAGGGAAAAAGAGTCCCATTATCTTGATACATGGCTATTTTCATTTTGGTCTGATTTTTCTTTATCTCTTTACCTATTTAAAAAGGAGAAAAGAGGGGCCCATCTACACTTTTAACTTAGGCTCTCCTAGAAAATCTATACAAGAGTATGCAGAAAAACTAAATAAAACTTTTGGCCATCTTCCCAAGATGCGTTTAGTAGGTCACTCTTTAGGGGGATTGGTAGCCGGATATTTTCTTATCCATCATGCGAAAGAAAAACAGGTAGAAAAATTGATTACCATGGGAACTCCCTTCCAAGGAACAAAAAGTGCCTATTTTGGAATAGGAAAATGTGCAAGACAAATGGAACCCACGCATCCATTGCCCAAGAAGATATTTACTCAAATATCGCAGTTATCCACACCTCTTTATCATATCGAAACAGAACAAGATGAAATAGTTCCCTTTCCCTCTGTTCCTGATAGAAAAAACCTGCATGTGATTACCAGCGTCGGCCATGTTGGAATACTCTTTACCAAAAAATGCGGTAAACTTCTTTATCAGTTTTTAAAGAAATAATGATTATATCTTAAATCATATTTTGCCATACTCCGGTCAAAAAGGAGGTAGAAATGTCTATACGTCCCGAAGGCAGCGCATTTCAAATATATTCGCCAAAAAGCCTTACAGAAAACTCTTCTGATAGCACTCTCCAAGAGGAGGAAAAGCCTATATCTCCGGAAAAAGAAAAAAGATGGACCATTACAGTGGATAGTCCTCCTCACTCCTCAAAGCACAAAGAGAAAGATGCCATGCAAGAAGCAGCCTCTTCGTCAATGGGATTCAAAGATAATAGTTCTTCGACTCCTTTTGTGACTCCTTTCCCTCCAAGAAAAGACGAAAAAAAGCGTGCTTTTTCTGCTTCTATTGAAGAGGAGCTATCTCTCGAGCACTCCGAAAAAGAAGATGGAATGGATGAAAATGTTCTTGCCAGAAGAATGAGATCTATTCAAGAAAGAGCATTGAGCTCTTTTGGCCTTTCGTTTACCAACGAAAAACTCTCTTTTTCCGTACCCACATTT
>CAYPKB010000071.1:3168-6912 GCA_964411185.1 uncultured bacterium | reverse complement strand
TGATATTTTGACCTGTTATATTCACTCCAGAGCCTGCTCCCGATGATACGGTTCCCGTGATTGTTATGTTTTGATTATCAGCAGAGCTTGTAATTGCTCCAAAAGGACTCAAAGCCACTCCAGTCCCTCCAGTAGCATTTCCAGTAAGGGTGATAGAACCAGAGGTGGTAGTGATGTTAGCGTTACTAGAAATACCACTAGCATTGATCCCTGTTCCCATTAAGGTAATATTAGAACCTGTTGAAATAGTAGTCTGTCTATCCGGAAAAATCCCTACAGCACCAGGGCTGTTGGAGAGGCCTGTGATGAGGATATTCCCTGATGTAGAAGTGACATTTACCGTGCTTCCAAAAGGTCCTGTTTCTATACCTCTAGCTAAACTTCCTCCATTACCTGAAACTGTTCCATTTATACTGATATTACCCAGACCTGTAGTAACATTTGATGTACCATCAATGAAGACGCCTCGATGTGACCCTGTTACATTGGAAGCTTGACCTGTGATTGCAATCGACCCACTGTTAGTAGCTACAACATTAGCATCTTCGATAAAACAGGCATGATTACCACTAGAGTTTAAAACAGCCGTTAAACTTAAATCTGCATCTCCGGCTGTTAGAGTGGAAGAACCATCAATCACTATCCTACCATTTTGCGTGGAACCAAAATTGCCGGTAGTAACTGTAAAATTTGCAATTTGAGTTGCAATGGATGCTCCTGCTGTAACAGAAAAGACCCCGGGATCACTAGGGGTATCTCTTTGAGCTGGAATGGGTGTGTTGAAATTTATGGTGGCATTGAACTGGCCCCCGCCAGCAAGTGTGATAGTACTTCCATTGTTCACAGTAATACTTCTTCCTGCCTGCAAATTCAAAGTACCAGTTCCAGTTGTAGGCAGAATATCATCACGTATCTCAATATCATTATTAGCTTGAATAGTAATAGCAGCTACTGCCTCTAACTGACTGGCAACAGAGGATCCTGTAATAGTGACTGTTGCGGAAGGAGATAAGGTAAAAGAGAGAGTAGTCGCTGTAAAAGGCGATCCAGCAGCGTCTATAATTACATTTTTCGGATCGAGGATAAACTCTCCACTTCTGCCCATAGGAGCTCTACAATCTGCAAATCCCTCATATTGCACTACCTCTCCTGAGACCTCTACTGTTCCTCCGTTCCCACCTAACTCTCCACCTCGTGCTGAAAAATTTCCATGAGCTACAGTGAACTTGTTTCCCCATACATTGATTTGTCCACCAGAACTTTTTCCCTTACCATCTGCAGAAAAAAAGGAACCAAAATCTAACTGGCAACTATCAGCAGCCGGAAGTAAAGGATCCATTCCTTTAGCCCCTCCTCCTATATAAATTTTGCCTGGGCTCTCTCCAGAAACATCTCCGTAAGCTGCAGGTCCCACCTGTATATCTTGCCCTAAGAGGTAAATATTTCCATTTTCTGCTTCTATGCTGCCATCAAAATACAATAGGTCTTTCTCTGCGAAAAGGTGGACATTTCCTTTTTCTCCAGAAGCCAAAAATTCTCCATCCATTACCAATGTTCCACTGGAAACAGATGCAAAGTCTTTGGAAGAGATTTTTCCTCGATGGACAATCATCTGCTCTTTTTTGCCTTCTTGTACAAATAGAGAATGGGAATATTTCCCTTGCTCTAGAACTATTTGTTTACCGGATCCGGACAAAAAGGAACCACTGGGTGATTCTATAATGCCTCTATTTTCTATCTTGTCGCCTACAAGTACCAAATCACCACTTGTAGCAACCAATCTACCCAAAATTTCTATTTTTCCATTTTTCGTAAGAGAAAAAGATAGCTTATTTCCTTGTAGAAACTCTTCATTCAATGCATCTAAAGTAGAAAGAGAAAGAGAGGCCGCGATCATCTCCGCATTAGGTCCTACAACAATTCCATTGGGGTTTACCAAATAAAAGTTACCGTTAGCCTGGAGTTTCCCAAGGATGTGACTTACATAGTCACCCATCACGCGGTTCAAGACGGAAGAATGGTCATTTTTTTGTAAGAAATGGACCGTTTCATTTTCTGCTATAGAAAAATCATTCCAGTGAATGATTGTCTTGTCATCACAGATGATATTTGCCTGTCCATTTTTTGCATGCATGGAAGCTTTTCCAGCTGCTACTTGAGGGTTTTGGGGAAGGGCAAAAAGGGTAAGATGATATAAAGCTATAGAAAAATATTTCCAATTCATATTTTTCTTATGACAAAATCTTCATATGAAGACAATCCAAATTTGGAAAGATTCAACCGAAAAAAAGTCTGAAATGGAGAAAATTCATCCCTATTTCAGACTCAAGAGGACAATTCCTACTTGGGAGGATTGATTGCCCAGAGCTTTAACTCCTCTTTTGAAGTCACAATAATACTCGATGGGAAATCAATAGGAAAATGGAAATTCTCCCAATGGAAATTTTGGACAAGAGCAAATATTTCTTCGAACTGTTTTTGGTGTTCTTCTTCCCAAGCTCTTATTTGTTGCACTGTTCGCATAGTCACACCTTCTACATATTCCAAGAGAAAACATCTTCTACCAGCAATGGTTCCAGCACCAAAAAACCTAGGAATATAGGGGCTTTGAGTGAATTTGTGTAATGATGCAAAGTTGTCCGGCTCTTTTGAATCTTCTGAATGGACAACCCTTAGGATAAACTTCTGCTTAGAATCTTTTTCTTTTGTAACCAAATAAGAAGTACTATAGGTTTCCTCTTTTATCGTACTGACAAAGGTATATTTTTCTCCTTCGATCTCCAGCTCATTTGGAGAGTTGAGATTGAGAATTTTGATTGTTTTCTCATTACCTACTACAAGAATATCTTCTTCTTTTGGTTGTATAAAAACGCCTAACTTTTGCAGTTGATTTAATATAGATTGTAGCTGCTTTTGGAGTGCATCCGACCACTTTCCTGCACTTTCCATCTCTTTTTTTGTTGTACCAACGAGCTCTTCAGCGACTAAAAAATTCTCTTCAGAATAAGTCCCAGAATCTATGTAAGGGATATGTTTTTTTAACCCTGCATATTCTGGGGAATGTTGGATTTTTTTGAAATTCTCTACTTCGTTTGTCAAAAGAGTATAGAAAATTTTTACCCATACTTTTTTTCCCTTCTCATCGGTGGCACGATATAGTCCATCTATTTTGGTTTTTTTTATCAGTTCAGTAACCTTGTATTCTCGATGAATCATAGATTTATGTATCTCAGAAATAGTTGTTTCCAAAAAACAGCGTCCACTCTTTGATACCTGGCGCTCTTTAAATTTGTCCGTTACTGTAGAAACAGTAAATAAGATTTTTGATGTAGCTCGATTGGAGCTATCACCTGTATTTTGTAAGGTCTTTTGAGCAGCAAGATGAGTTTTACTGGAAGTCTCTTGGTCTTTTCTTTCACTCTCCGTTTGTTTAGATTCGCTTTCATTTGGGGATAAAGTTTTTTGGTGAGAAGAAGAAGCAACGATTATCCATTCATCTTCCAATTGACTAGTATCATTCGAGGAGGGAAGAGATGATAAAACTTTGTGGCCTACAGCTTGCGTTTGCCTATCAGCTTGCTCTTTTGATTTATCATTTGTTTCCTCTACTCTTTTATTTTGATTGAGCTGAAGATTAGAGGGAGTCCAAGAAATGTGCGACATAAAAAGATCCTTTATTTGAAAAACGTGAAGAGATTACCCCAAAGTAAAGGATCTAGGAAAGAAAAATATTCAATAACTTAG
>CAYPKB010000071.1:0-3158 GCA_964411185.1 uncultured bacterium | reverse complement strand
TGAAGCCTACTTCCTTCTTCTCCTATCTCGCTGCTTGTGATCAGACGAAATCCCCAATCTAGACGAACACTGATGTGGGTTCCCAGAGTATACCTTAGACCAGGTCCAATACCCATCAAACTTTGATTGTTAGTTATGGTTGGTATAGTTGTCTCTTGAGATCCCCAGCCATAATCAAAAAAGCCAAGAAATTGCAGTTTATCATGGATATCTCGTTTGGTCCTTCCTGCTAACTCTATATAGGGAAGTCTAAATTCCAAATTGAGTATCATCCCATTGTCTGCATTGAAAGCTCTCTGCTCATACCCACGGACAGTATCATATCCTCCGATTCCAAGCTGTTCACTGGGAAGAAGAGCATTAGAAGATACTTGGCCTCTTCCCTGACCATAGAGAACAAAATCCATAGGGAGAATTTGTAAAAATGAGAGATCTGCTCTCCCGTATGCATATTGGTTCGTAGCACCTATTCGAAGGCTTTGATAATCTGAGTCAGTCTGATCCGGCAGCCATTTTCCCGGAGATCCTAGGATTTCTACTGAATAGTCCAATACGTTATTACCAGGTCTATATTGCCCTCTGTATCCTACAACAAGTTGAAAGAGATTGACGTTGCGAGAGAAATTATCCAGTTCTACAAAAGCATCGGAAAAAAAGAGGTTGTTATTGGTCCTTTTGAAATCAGCTCCGAAATAGAACTCCTGTTTAAAAAAAATATCTGCAGGAAGAGGAATCACATAACGCATGCTTGCTTGGTAGCTATCTCCATTTGTTTCCTGAGCAGGAGCTCCTAAATTTGCATGCAGCGTTGCATAACCACCATAGATGTTGAGTAGGTTTTTCCACGGTAAAAGCGCCTGGTATTGTACCGTATGTCCTTGGAACTCTTCGAAATCCCCTGCCGTCGTATATTGATAGCTCAAAATATGATCAAGTCCGAAAAACTTTCCCCACCTAAGACCTGTGAAATATCTATTTCTTCCGGTGGTATCTATACCGGTATTTTGTACCCCCACATAGACTTGAACCGGAGGCCTATCATCGCTGTAGACAGTTACATCTGTGGTATTTCTCTCTTCTCCTGGAGAATAGATCAAGGAAGCATCACGAAAAGGATTTCGGTTCATAAAATCGAGATCTTCAGCTAGATCATTTTGATGAATCGGTTTGCCCGGTTTGGCAGATAGATATCCTTCTATAATTTTTTTATCGGTCCATTTAGTCCCCTCCACCGTAACTTTTCCAACCTTGGAAGAAGTTACAATCAATTGCAACACTCCGTTAGATACCTCTTGAGGAGGAAGCTCTACGATGGCGAAGGGATAACCTGCCCGATGGAAGTGATCTATAATGGTACTCCGGATAGAGAGCAAATTCTCTTTAGTGAAGGCCAAACCAAAATGTTTTTTCAAAGCTCTCTTTAACTTGGATTCCTTTGGAACTTTCAGATCTATAGCCAAAAACTCATGCACATGTTCTGTCTCTGTTTCAGATAACATCGCTCTAGGATCATTGAGTAGTGCAACCGCTTCGATAGAAGCCGATCTTTTTGCCCTAGAAAAAGAGGACAAGAGGATTATAAAGATACAAAATAACGTTACAGCATTTTTTCGCATGATTACCTAGGTTACCTCGCAACCGAAAGCTTAAAATTAAGTTTATAACATTTTTTTCGCAAGAGATGTTTACAAGACTCTCTTTGTGGGTGAAAAGATACAAATGGAAAAGATGTCGAAAATTTTTACATGCTAATCTTGAAGCTATTTCCCGATTTGCTTTTTCCTGAAGTAGAATTGGCAGATAAAAAGTAGCATTGCTATATTAAAGTGTTAGTATAAACCGCTCGAGAAGGAGAAAACCTATGAAAAAGCATTGCAAGTGGCTCAGCATATCCTTTCTATGTTTGACTACAGTTCTATCAGCTGTAAGCTACAAAAATAGTCCGGAACTTAGTTACTTAGATAAAACATCCAAAGCTTTTTCTGAAATCGCAAAAAAGGCAACACCTGGTGTGGTATTTATCAAAACAAGATTCAAAGCTGCAGGACCTAAACCCTTTGGAAGTATGACTGATTCTCCTTTTGATATGTTTGGAGATGAATTTTTTCGTAGATTTTTTGGTCATGCAAGACCACAAGCTCCCCAACCTCCAACCCAAACAGGAGGAGGTTCCGGATTAATTGTGACAGACGATGGATATATCCTAACCAACTTTCATGTCGTGAAAGAAGCAGACAGCATTACTGCAGTAATGAATGATGGAAGAGAATTTAGCGCAGAGTTGGTAGGAATGGATCCCAGAACTGACCTTGCTGTTTTGAAGATCGAAGAAGAGAATCTTCCTCATTTAGACTTCGGCAATTCAGATGAATTGGAAATTGGAGAGTGGGTTGTAGCGATTGGAAATCCTTTTGCCCTTGAATCTTCTCTCACTGTTGGAGTAGTTAGTGCAAAAGGAAGACAAGATCTCGGCATCACTACTTTGGAAGATTTTATTCAAACAGATTGTGCTATCAATCCCGGTAATTCAGGAGGCCCTCTTCTCAATTTGAATGGAGATGTAATAGGAATCAATACGGCTATTGTCACAAGATCGGGTGGTTATATGGGAATCGGTTTTGCCATTCCTTCGAATCTTGCCAAGCATGTAATGGATCAAATTATTACATCCGGTGTAGTAAAAAGAGCTTACTTGGGAGTGATCTTACAATCTATAGATCAGCAGCTAGCTGATGCTATGGACCTTGACCGCAGTGAAGGTATTTTGGTGTCAGAGGTGATGAAAGACTCTCCCGCTTCTGCTGCAGGTTTGCAAGAAGGAGATATCATCATTAGCCTGAACGGCAAAAGAGTAAAAAATGTGAACAAATTCCGAAATGAAGTAGCCCTTATGAACCCCGGCTCTAAAATTAGTGTCAGCCTATCTCGGAATAATCAAATTCTTGACCTGACTATTCCTTTAGGGGTTTTAACGGAGTCAGAAGTAGCCTCAACAGAAATGTACCAAAAACTCGGCATTGAGATTGAGGATTTAGAAAAGATCTCCCCTCAAATTGCTGCTAAATTAGGGGTATTGAAAAATGCCAATGGTGTTGTGATCACTAATGTAAAACCAGGCTCTCCTGCAGCTTTTGCAAAGCTGCAACCCTTTACTATGA
>CAYPKB010000070.1:2591-6937 GCA_964411185.1 uncultured bacterium | reverse complement strand
GTTGAAATGGTTCCCTCTGAAAAGGCTCTTCTTCCTTCCTCGGGGCTCTTCGATTCGGAAAATTTGAAAGGGATAGAAAAATATTTTGCCCTTTGCTTGGAGAGAGAGGCAAAAAAGAAAAAAATTACACCTCAAAGAAAAAAAGCGATAGAGAAATATAGATCGGAAGAGGAAATCTTTTCACTCTCTGACGAGGAGATTGGTTATATCCATAAAGAGGCAGTCAAACATATCTCTTTCGACCAAGTCTCCTTTTTAGTGCAACCAGAGCAGATCCAGGCTGTTCCTCTTAACAGGGTGGATGCCATCAACATAGAGCAAGCAAGACATATGACCTCAGAACAAATCCGTGCTCTCAACAAACCCAAAGTGGATCTGATTCGCGCTCTTTCTCCTGAGGCGCTAGATGGAATGGCAGATGAAGAAAATAGTGAACAGATGAGAAAATTCGGACCCAATCTTATCTCTTCACAAGTAAGCCAATTATCTAATCCTTTATGGATTCCATATCTTGAGTTTACCCAAATATTGCACCTTACTGAAGAGATGCAAAAACAGGTTCCTGAATCTTTCATTCATGCGCTAGGCAGAAAAGAGCTAGATCAACTTCCCGATACGCTCTTGAGAAAAATAAGCGATAGACAATGGAAGACTATTCCTACAGAAAGAATACAAACTATTCAAGATAGAGACCTTTTGGGCCAGCTGAAACCTGAGTATCTCAATCAGATAGCCACCTCCCAAGTAGCTCTATTGCAAAAAGAGCAAATAGCCAACCTCACCGAGGAGGCTCTCATTGGCGCCTTACCGAAATCGATGCTGCCTCACCTCTCAAAAGAGGCTGTTGGAAAGATACCAACCAGGCTCTTACAAACTTTCAATCTACAAGAACAAGAGCCAAATGATAGAGCATTTCTACTTGCATTGATTGAGAAAAATGAAAAGATCCTATCCAGACTCTCCGGCAGAGATCATCTTCCTTTTGTTATCACTGCGTTACAAGGGAAAGAAAATAGTAGCAGGCTCTTTGCTCAATGTACCCAAGAGCAGTTTAGAGCGCTTCGGGATAGTTATATCCCAAAACTTCCTTCTTCTCTCCTCCATCGTCTGACAGAAAGACAAAAACTCCTACTTACAGACCATCAGCTATTGAGTATGAGGGATGAAGAGTGGAAGACTATTCCTACAGAAAGAATACAAACTATTCAAGATAGAGACCTTCTTAACCAGCTGAAACCGGAGTATCTCAATCAGATAACCCCCTCCCAAGTAGCTCTATTGCAAAAAGAGCAAATAGCCAACCTCACCGAGGAGGCTCTCATTGGCGCCTTACCGAAATCGATGCTGCCTCACCTCTCAAAAGAGGCTGTTGGAAAGATACCAACCAGGCTCTTACAAACTTTCAATCTACAAGAACAAGAGCCAAATGATAGAGCATTTCTACTTGCATTGATTGAGAAAAATGAAAAGATCCTATCCAGACTCTCCGGCAGAGATCATCTTCCTTTTGTTATCACTGCATTACAAGGGAAAGAAAATAGTAGCAGGCTCTTTGCTCAATGTACTCAAGAGCAGATAAGTCAAATTCCTACATCTTTTGTTCCCCATCTTACTGATAGCTCTTTACTCTCACAGTTGCCCGAATCCCTCATGCCCCATTTGAGTAGAAATCAGCTGAGTCAAATCCACGATAAAAAATTATCCTTTCTGACAAAAGAACAGATCATTGGTTTGGATGAAAAAAATCGAGATATCTTACAACGTCTTCCTACCTCTCAAATTCCAAAACTCCTACCCTCTCAACTCTCTCTGCTCACTGATGATCAGCTTCGCTTTATTACACCTGAGCAGATCAAAGAGATTGATGATGAGAAATTGTTGCAAAGATTATCTAAGAGCACTTTTCCCTATCTGCAACCGAGACAAATCAGCCTTCTTTCTCCTACTCAAATGCAAGAGCTGTCCATACAAACTATCCAAAAATTAGCCAACACTATCTTGGTTTCTATATTAGGCAAGCTAACTCAAAGTCAAAAAGATGGACTTACCATAGATCAAATACAATCCCTTTCTAATAGAGAGGATATAGCTTTTCTTACCAAAGCTAATATGCAATATCTAAAATCGAAACAATTAGTCCTTTTATCTTCTGAGCAACTCACCCATCTCTCTTTTGCTAGAAAGATCACAAGGCTCTTTCTCATCTGCTTTTTACCTATTTTCCGGATGTTGGGCTATCTCTTTTTTTGCTCCGCCTGCTCTTCTTCCCGCAGGAAAAGCAGCTTAGATGCCGTAGCCTAGCCTTGCTGAAAGATTAGTAAAAAAATATTTCAGATCTTCAAATGTTCTATATTTAAAATTTTAATTTATAAAAACATATTTTAAATTTCACATTTCATAAAAATTTAATACTAATTAAGTGAGATTTGTTATAAAATATTAGAGAAAAAACCAAAAAAACTAGTTATTAGATATGAGCTCTAGAATAGATTTTTCACCTGCCCATTCAAAAAGACTTGATCCACAAGAAGCTTCTTCCCAAGAGGTAGAAAGATCTGATCTATCCTTTTCTATTGCAGATTTCGAAATCGACGACAAATTTTATTATGCACGAAAAATTCTCTCTCACCTTTTTCTAGATGAACAAAGTGGCGGCGCAAATGAGTTAGAAGGGACAGAATCTTTCTTATTTGAACCTTTAGTAACCAAGGCGATTAATCTTTTTACCTCTTTCAAAGAAATTGATGAATCAACACAAAAGAGGCTAAACGACTCTTTAACATGCTTTTTTAAGCTCAATGAAGACCTAGTTGAATATAACATGGAGTTCAGCGGAAAAGAAAATCCCAGAATGCATAAAAATTGCGTAGAATCTTTCTCAAAAGTTTTCTCCCAAAAAATAGCTTCTTTGGCCAAGGGTGAATCGATCTATCTACCTTCTGGCTATTCTGATATAGATCAAGAAGGGAGAAAAAGCGGACATGCCATGGCTCTCCGAATTACTAGAACAGATGAGAAACATTTTGAATGTATAGTCATCAATACGGGGGAAGGTGGGGGTTATCATGGAACGGAGGTTACTGAAAGAAAAACGAAGATGGCCCCTTTTTTAGTTTTTTCTAACATTCCGGAAAAAGAGCTCCTCAATAAAGCATTTCTTTCATCCCTTATCTTTCCACTGATTTCATTTCCGAAGAATGGTTTTGAAGCAAAAAGAGTGTATGAGGGTTCTTTTGCTTTTTTACAGAAATATCAAAATCTCTCTCATGAGCTTTCTCAAGTTACCATTACCAATCAAAGATCCGGAACCTGCTCATGGAAAGTATTATTGGCTATTCTCCGTTTGGAATTACCTACGATATATAAAAAATTGCATTTCTACTTAAGGTTGATAGCTCTTCGCTCTTTTTTCCAATGGAAACAAGATAAAAAATGGGAAGAGAAAGATATTTCTATGATGGAAAGCGCTGTCAAAAAGCTCTATGAAGAAGCGGATAAAAAACTAGAACAAAAGATTCTATCTCCCCAAGATCAAGCGCTATTAGACCAGTTGGCAGAAGAGGTAAACAGATGGATTGCTCCCAAAAGAGATGCTCTGACCCAGATCACCAAAAAAAAACAACTCTCCCAATATCTTCAAGATCCTAGCTCCTTTAGAGTAGATGGAGACCACCAGAGGATAATGGAAACATTTGCCGGATCGCTGGTTCCTAGTAGTAAAGGAAATGAAGTTCTAGATTGGGAAAACCTTTCCATACCTCGGCAAGTACCTCAGGCAGATCATCTCTGCTCTCAGGTAGAAGAGCTGACCCAATGCTTTCTAAAAAAACCTGATCAACAACTTTTCCCCTATTATCAAAGAGAAATCGACCACTTCCTTATGCAAATTGATCTTTCAGCGAACTTTTGGAATGCTGTTCCTGAAAAGGATCTAGATGCTACGATAGGAGCTCTATCTAAACTTCTACTTCATTATACAGATACCTCTATCTCTATGGATAATCATTCTACTCCGAGTAGAGCTATCACTGCATCAACCCTACAGATTTTAATCTTTGAGCTCTCTAAAAGAAAAGCTCCCAATGATTTCAAGGACAAAAAGGGAGAGTTCGGACTCTACAATTTTTTCTTCTTTAAAAAAACGCCCTTTTTATTACCCATTACCACAGAACAGATCAAAAGATATGAAGAGATTATCTCCTATTTCTCTGAACAACCCGAAAGAGCTCTTTTCCTCCCTTTCGAATGGGAAAAAGAAGGATATAATAAACAGTATGATATTGAAGAGCGGAGCTTCTATCTTCGGTTAATACATAATTATCCTGCATTAGAACAAAAGCTCGAGG
>CAYPKB010000070.1:0-2581 GCA_964411185.1 uncultured bacterium | reverse complement strand
AGGATGAATTCCAAAAACTCCCAGACAGAAAAAAGGATTTTATAAAAAACAATTTGAAAGCAGCCTTGCTTACATGTAATTACTCTCCTTTAGAAGAAGTGAAAGAGCTTTCTCATATCTACTCCTTTATACAAGCTACCTACTTAACCTTTTTATTCTTCTCTCCCATTAAAAATGTAAGAAAATTTACCAGAACAGATGAGGCTCTAGATTTTCCCACAGTGATGCGAGCAGATCCGGAACATTGGAACTTTTGCGGTAAGAATGCAGTGTTCTTTCGACCCTTAGATTTTACACAGGATCCTGGAAGTTTGAATCCTTTTCTCCATCTCTATCCCCTAAGATTTTCCAAAAGCGAAAAAAGCTTAATGAAAACAGAAGATGACTTTGATCGAATGAGAAAATTATATCGTGAGTATTGCGACCCTATCTTTTCTCCTGCGGAGACCGCAGAAGGGAAAAGAAAAATGGAAGTGGTACCTCTCCAAACTCATAGTGAAAGAGATAAATATCCACTAGCCTATTTCATCGCATTGATGGGAAGCGGGTCAGCTGAAAGAGGAGTTCAGCTAGAAGAATTTCTATCTCAGATGACAAACCATATCTCCTATTTTGAACTCCCCACCTTACAAACATTGTTTTGGACACAATTTTTTAAAATTCCCCTTCTTGGTAACGATGATAGGCCCCGTACTCTTACCACAAATTTCGATCTCCCTACTCAACTGACGCGAAATCCTAAAATTGTAGATGCCTTTATCCACTTTGTCGAAAGAGGATTACACCATTTTGTAGTTTCCAAAAGTCATGAGACTCCTAACCTCAAAACAGCTGCCTTTTTTATCCGTATAGCTATTCAATTGGCTCCTGCTCTATTGAATTCTTCTGTAGATGCTTCAAAAGAAAAATATATCCGTTTCCTAGAGACCCTCGAAACAAACTATTTCCACAATTATTTTCCCAATGCTGAGAACTCTCATAACTATTCTTTTAGTGAAAAGACTATTCTATCTTTACATAGGCTCTTTTATTACCTCACCCTTTCTCCTCTACTAGGAAAAGCGTTAGAACCACTCCAAGTGATTCCGGATTTTATTGCTATCCACCAAAATTCGATCTCTGAGGAAGATCGTTTAGACTTTCTAAAAGATGCTGTCATGCAAAAAATGTATGACTACCTTTCCGAGTTAGATCAGAGAGATCTAGAAAGATCGGCCAAAGATCTTTTGCCTCTTATCCTAAAAAGATCGAGTCTTGATCTTCTTACAGATAGCGAGCAAGCTACAATGAAGGTCACTCATCATAGGAATATGGTAATCAAATGGGAAGGAGCAAAAATTGTTCAAGTGAATCTGTTGAGTGGACAGCTTGCTATCGACGGATCCACTATCTCTTGTCCTGTTCACTTCAACTATGGTCACCCTAACTACCAAAGATTGTTTGGCAACGTTCAGCCCCCTATCCGAGAAATCAATGGAGACTTCTTATTTGAAGATCCCAATTTGGGACAAGTTCGTATCATAAATCAGGATCTAGATGCTATCCAAGTTGAAATAGATGGCAGATGGTATCAATATAAACCTTATGAAAAAGTACTAAAAGAGTCAGAATATCTATTTCCCAGGTATCTTGTTACTGATCACTTCCACTGGATTCCAACAGATCCCAACGAAAGCTCGAATATATCATTAGTGGTAACCCACAAAAATTATCCTAAAAAGATCGTAGCTTATCTAGAATCCAACGGATTTATAAGAAGAGGAAATCGCAATTTTTGGCAGGGAAGGCAGAGTGAGGTCGCAAAAGAAGGCGATTTAGGTTTTACCTCTTTGGAAATTTTCGAACGTCCCGATTACCATCTACTCATTACCGATATAGCAGACTCGCTCCTACAAATACGACTGCCAAGATATTCCTCCCCTACAGGATCTCCCCTTCTTTTTACCAAAGATCAGAAAACTAATAGCTGGTTTTTCGAAGGAAAGTATCAGGTAATGCCTGAAAGAAAAATAGGAATAGCAAACCAATTCAGTCAATATCTCTATCTGCAAGATCCAAAAACCAAAGAAGAAAAGGCCTTGATCCCTGTAGCCTCCTTCCGCAGAAAGGAGTTTCAACCCTTTGACACCGATGCTATCTTGGAAGTACCCTTCCTTTCAAAAAAAACGAAAGAAGATCTAAGCGATTTATACAAAGATCCTCCTGAATCCTTTCACTACCTCTCTTTTGATATCAAAAACAACCGGTTGCAGGCTACCGATCTAGAAGGTCATATCTTTTTATCATTCCTCTACCTAAGAACAAGAAAATATAGAGAAGCTATGGAAGAATTAGAATATCTCTCTGATGCAGATACTCCCTCCAAATTGGCTCTTTCCATACTGGAAAAGATATTTTCCTATCCTGGCTTTATGGGTAATGATACCCCCAACCATCTGCCCACATCTATACGAGCTGTTATAAAATATCTCTACCACACGCATAAAAATGAATTACACACAGAATGGGAAGAAAAGACATTTCTTCCGGTTGCTAGGATGCTCTACAGTAAATATCTTGATAGATTGGCAGTCATATCTCC
>CAYPKB010000069.1:2370-6938 GCA_964411185.1 uncultured bacterium | reverse complement strand
TTAATAGATCAGTATTTCTATATATTGTTCTAAACTCTTTCATTTGGAACTGCCTGATAGCACTTACAACATGCTCTGCAAATCGATTGGCATCAACAAACAATAGTTTTCTTCCTTGAGTAAGATAGGCATTGGCCGTGGCTTCTAATAGAAGAGTTTTACCCGTTCCTTTTCCTCCCACTAACACGATTGGATTAAATTGCACTAGAGAGTGGGATGAAGATAGTGTTGATAAAACTTGAAACGCCTCACTATTTTCTGGGTATTGAAAAAGGGTGGAGAAGGTAGATGTGGAAGAAAGATCTCGAAAAGTAAAAGAAATTTTAGGTTTAATCTTTTCAGTTTTTTTTCTGTTTGTTTTAACCCCAATATGAATTTTTACTAAATTTCCATTCTCATTTTTGAGTTGAAGTTTGGGGAGCATCTGCTCCTTGAACCATGTTTCTTGAAAGAAGTCCTTTGCCTCTAAAAATAGATTGCGGGCATCAAAGGATTGAACATGAATGCCTGAAAGCCATCGATTGAAGGTTTCTTCACCAAGAATTCTTTTTTGTTCTTCTAAAAACTGATTCCAAGCCTTCATTATTTTTTAGGATTATTCACCATACTAGGATGTTTACCTTTCAGTCTAAGCCAATGCTGCTGAGCAATTCCGAGTAGAGATGAAAAAAGCCAATAGAGGTTTAAACCTGAGGGTAAGTGGTAGAATAACACTGTGAAGACTACAACCATTATGTTACCAGTAGCTACTTGCTGCCTTTGTTGTTCGGTAAGCTTGGACATATCTGCACCTGAAGCTCTTAATGTATATCGCTGTTGGAAGTACATAACAGCACCTAGAAGAACTGGTAAAAGATGAAAAGAGTTTCCTAAGAAGATGATAGGGTAGTTCCAGCTAAAAAGAACATCAGGAGAAGTTAAACTATCGATCCATCCTGGAATGAAAGTAGCTCCTCTTAGCTCAAATGCGGACTTTAGCAAGTTGAACATGGCAAAAAGGAAAGGCATCTGAATCAAAAGAGGAAAACAACCCATAAAAGGATTTACTCCACTTTCCTTGTAGAGTTTCATCGTTTCCATTTGCAGTCGTTTGGGATCTTTTTTATAACGTTCCTGTAATGCTTTCAATTTAGGTTGTAACAGTTGTGACTTAGCTTGGGTTTTTATAGACCAGCTATTCAAAGGGTAAAGCATCAAGCGTAGAACTACGGTAATCAAAATAATTGAAAGAGCCCATGAGCCTGTGAGGCTATGGAAAATTTTCATGATGAAAAACATGAATTTAGCAAAAGGAGCTGTGATAAAAGAAAAATAACCATGGAGAGATTGAGCACTCGAATAATCAGGAGAATAGCCAGTAGCTGGATCAGAATAAGTTCTATCAAGAGTGCTTAAAATATCATCTTCAAAGGGACCAGCAAATACCCTGAATTCTAAAGTCTGATTGGATAAAGGCAGTAGTACCTCATATCCTGGATACTTCTTGGCTGGGTATTTATCATATTGGGCATCAATCAGCGTTAACTTAGTTGGAACTTGTTCCCCGGGTATTTTTTCTGCTTTATATCCTGGAGGTAGAGAGTCTAGAGGGTCCATAATGATTCCAAAAAAACCATTACTATTCACGATCCAGTTGGGTGATATATTCGAGGCATATATAGGATCTTTGGGTAACTTGATATTTTCAATTTGTCCTCTATTTCCTTTTAGATAACTATATTTCAGACTAGGAGTGAATGAACCTGAGATAAGCTCAACTTCTGGAACCCCTGACGTAAGCCAAAGATTCCGAGCATCTCCTTCTACTTGAATTCTTACATTGAATACATAAGGAGATTTTTCAACGTCTTGAGGAAAATAGTAAGTTTTGGTGATTCTTCTATGAGGTTGAGTTAGAGTAAATTCAACAAGGTCTTTTTCCATCCTACTTAATTTATAAGGAATATTCTCAACACCGTCACCTATGATATTCAAGGAGTAGTATCTTGGATCGATAGCAGACTGGATATTTCCAGATTTGGTAAGAATATCTCGGCGAAGTAGAGGGTAGAATCCTCCCAGCTCTCGTTGCAATTTTGGGTCAGCAAATCTGGATGAAAATTGAGGAAAATAATCATTTTCTGGATGTTTACTTTCCATCACCTTGTCATATTTAATCTTTTTCACAACGCTTGGGGGAGCAAAGGGCAAATTAATTTCGCTAAGAGATCCACCTACATTAGAAAATACCAGTTGCTGATATGGCGTTTCTATTACGTAGAAATTTTCATTAGGGGCATAAATTTCAGATTGACTGGCAATTTCTTGAAAAGTTGATTCAAAATCTGAAAATTTATCTAAGGGGATGAGTTCTCCTGATTCATAGACTCCTAATGGAAAATAATTGTTACCGCTTTTGTACAGACAAAGAGAAAAGCTGTGATTTTCCGGGAGTTCGCTGATCTTATTCTTTTTAAAAGAGGCCTTTGTAGTTTCTATCATTCCCTCTCTGCCAATGGAAAGAAGGTGCACATCAACTGATTCAGGGGGTGTCGGCAAAAATAGTGGTTGCTTAGAGCTGTTATATATGGACAAAGAGTGTTTAGAAGATACCATTTTATGTAAAACATGGCTCTTAGAATAGAGGGTTTGGGGAAGATCTTCTCCAAAAACAAAAAAAGAAGATCCATAAGGAATGCCGTAAATAGGAAGCTTACTTCTTTTTTCGTCAGGATAAAGAGGAGTGAATTCTATCCCTTTCTCTTCATGGTAGGTAATTTCTGAGCTCTTACTGACATTTTTCGATGGGGTAAAATAGTTTTGAATAAAAAAGAATGAAAGAGTTACTAAAGCAAAGAAGAAAAGAACCCGTTTTTCCATAAAGAATAAGACCGTATTTGATGAATTAGATATAAATGAATTTTTGGTTGAGTTTAGAGGATTTTTCCTTTTTCCTAAAGTTTATTCTCGATTAGCTTTTCGAAGAATCTTGAGACGGAAGGGATTGGACAAAAGTAGAAAAGGTCTCAGTATCTCGCAAAGCTTCCAACCATTCATCTTCCATTAATTCTTGAAGAGGAGGAAGTACATCCATTTTTTGAGCTTTCTGTAAAAAAGCAAACGAATGATCAAGATTTCCTTTTAAGGAGTAGAGACAGCTCAAATGATAGTAGCTATGACCTGAACCGAGTGATCCGGCATGTAAAAGTTTTCTTTCAGCTTCTTGATAATATTGCATCTTTTGTTCTTGAAGAAAGTCTGAAATTTGGTTTGCGTAACTGATAAGAGAAAGTCCCCATTCTAACCAAATAGCATCATTTTCAGGATCCTTCTGTGATGCGAGAAGAAAGTAAGAAAAAGTTTTTTCAAAATAGGTTTGTTCCGAGGTAATTTCTGCAAGATGAGAAAAAGCAATTCCTAACTGAAAGTAAATCTGAGGAAAAGAGGTATCTAATAAAAGAAGCTGCCAAAATATTTCAATGGATCTTACTATATATTTCTCTTCTTCTTTCAGATTTCCTAAAGCATCTAAAATGGTTGCATAAGAAAAAAACCATTCAGGATTCGATAGGAGGATATTTTTTTGAGTTTGAAAAATCTGTTCAAAGTAAAAAATAGATTTTTCATAGAGTGTTTCATCAGATGTAAGTTCTGCTAGTTTTGCTAGAGCAACTGCACAATCTCGATAAAGGACCAAATATTTAGGCTTTAACTCAACAGCTTTACTCAAGAATTGAACTGAAAGGGCAAGCGTTCTCAGATCTTCTGTCAAAAATCCAATTTGCAGCTGAATTTTTCCTGCCATATGCCATAGCTCTGCATTAGAAGAATCTAGATCCAATCCATGCTGTGCTTTCTCCATAGCTAAATCGTAAAAATGCAAATCTTCAAAATATTGGGCAAAACAATAGAGACAAGCAGCGTACGCATACCAAAGATCTGTATTATTGGTGATTTCTTCAGTCCAATCAATAATTTCTAATTCCGCATGTTCTAATAATGAAAAATTTTCTGTGAGCAGGCCTATATACGATTGAATTTCTACATCTAAAGCAACGCCTAAGGGATTATTTGGATCTTCTTTTTTTGCTTTTAGACATATCTGATGTGCTTTATTCAGATGTTTCAGGTTGTTCTCTGTTTTTCCTGCTTCTAAAAGTAAAGATACCCATTCGAAAAGTTGCTCTGATTCAGGTTGCTTAATTTTAGAGTAATAGAGATCGGCTTGGGAAAAATAACTTTGATCTAGTGTATTGATATAGAGCTGGCCGTATGCATAGGCTGTAGAAGCAAGAGAGGGTAAATGGTTTTCTCTAAAAGAAAGGGCTCTAGAAAAATGGTGAATAGAGCGTAAATAGAGCCCATTGTCATTTGTAAGCAATCCCAGCTCTAGATATGCCTTTCCAAAGTCATGCCAAAAAGATGGATTGGTTGACTTGGCATATAATAGAGCACAACGGAATTGATCCAAGGAATGTTTGATATCTATGGCTTCTTCGGAGTAGTGAGAGAGAGCCAGATATATCCTTCCGAGCAGCCAGTGTAGCTCAAATCTGTCGTTTGCGTCTCCTTCTTCAAGAAATAGGAAA
>CAYPKB010000069.1:0-2360 GCA_964411185.1 uncultured bacterium | reverse complement strand
CTTTTTCTTGAGATTGGCTAAAATAACAAGACTGGTCTTCTAGATTCCCTAATTCAAAAAGAGAGTATGCCCAGAGAAGATATCCTCGGAAGGAGGATTGCAAAAAATTTGCTTGCTTACACCTTTTAGATGCAAGCACTAGCAATTTTTTATTTTGATATTTTTTACCAGAAAAAATTAAACTTTTAGCTTGTTTTAAAAAAAGTTCTGGATTGTTCTCGTCCAATTGAAGGGCCTCTTCAAAATAAGAGAAAAAAGAACTTTTATTCCTCTGCAAGAGCACATCACCTGCTTGCATAAGATATTCCAAGCGGTTTTTCTTGCTAGCTCTACGAGAAAATTTTTTCTGTGTCATATCGTATGAAGGGTTGGCATCCAAAGATCCGAATTATAGAAATCAGACCCTTTTTCTACAAAGAGGAAACAGAAAGATTCTCTTCTTTCAAAAGTTCACTTTTAGGAGCCATTTCCCAAGGAAAAATTTTCTTTGGTATCATAAATTTTGGAAACATCTCCTCAAGAATTTTCTTACATTCTGAAAGCTCTATCTTTTCCTTGTCGTAATCAATGAAGGCAGTAGGAATAGCTCCAAACTCTTCACTAGTCTCCGGAACGACAAGGGCAGAAAAAATTCCATCCATGGACAATAAAGCTCTCTCGATGGCTTCTGGATGAATATTCTCTCCTCCAGAAATGAACATTCTATCTATTCTTCCTGCACAAGCAAAACCATAAGTAGGAGAATAAAGGCCTAAATCTGCCGTAGGAAACCATCCATCTTCCCATGGCGCAATATGATTGAGATACTTAGAAAAGAGAGTTTTTCCTCGAATAAAAATCTGATTATTTTCCAATTTCATTTCGCTTCCTTCGAGAGGAAAACCTAAAAAGGGTATATTGTCTGACCAATAAGGGGTAGAAGAAGATAAAATTTGTGAAGAGGATTCGGTGAGTCCATAAGTTATATGAATAGGCAAATTTTCCTTTTTGGCCTGCATATAAAGAGATTTTCCTAATTTAGCGCCCCCAACGATAATCCCTTTTATTTCTCTTCTATTGATAACTATTTTTCCTTCTACAATTCTTCGTAGCTGGGTAGGAACCAAAGAGAGATAATTCCCAAGAAGTTGATTCTTGTTCTGTGGAATAATGAGGGTGCCTCTAGCGAGAAAAATACGGAAAACAATACCTATTCCACTTACATGAAAAAGAGGTAATGAAAGTACCCAGCTATCTTCTTCAGATAAGCCTAGATACTGGTTTACCGATGTAGCACTATGAAAAAGAGAAGAAAAAGAGAGTTGTACCAGTTTCTGTTTTTGACTGCCAGATGTCAAAAGAAGTAAGGAGCTTTCTTCAGAAGAGACGACCCCATCCGATGCGAAAGATGGAGAAAAACAGGGAGAGTATGATAGAGCGTCTATAGAAGAAATGTATTCTTCTGCAGTGGAATGAGGAAGATGATCTGAGGGAAGAAATAAAGATAGAGAGGATCGAAAGGAAGCAAAAAGCAACAAAATTGTCTCCAACGAGGATCTTCTCCAAGAAGCTATTTTTTTTATCTTTTTTTCTAGCAGTCCATTGGAAAGAGAGGAGATAAGTTGGTCCAACTCTTCGTATGTATACTTCTTCTCTTGGTCTACAATTGCTATCTTCTTTGGAGAAAGAATAGCTCCTCTTCTGACTGGGCAAATAAAATGGTTCATAGGCTACACCGATTAAAATGAATCCGCCCATTATGCCAAAAAGCACGATAGATAGGAAAAAATTCCTCAGAATATTGTAAAGTATCTATGCCAGGAATCTCAGATGAAAAAAGCTGCGAAAGAAAGGCGATATTGTAATGAGCCACAGCACTTTCATAAGCAGAAGAAAAAACTACCTTTTTTTTGTATTTTGAAGCAGCTGACAGATAAGGTCTTACATCTCCTAAAAGAGTAGGTTTCAAAACTAGACTAGTAAGATTTGAAAGCGAAAATAATTCCTCCAGATCTTGTTCTCTTAGAGTTTCGTCCAAAGCTAAAGGAAAGTGGATCTTTTTATCTATTGCTAGAAGCTCTTGAAAGGATCGCATCGGTTCTTCCACGTAGGTAAAATCTTCATAGGAAAAAAAAGAAAAGAAGAAAAGAGCCTCATCGAGATTCCAACATCTATTTCCATCTATGCGTAAGTGATGTTTCGGGTATTTCTTACGTAAACTTTGGACTAAGGAAACAGCCTCTTCTACAGAAAAATTAGAGATCTTAATTTTGAAAAGAGAAGCAAAACTCTTCTCCTTAGCCTGTTGAAAAATACTATCTTTGTTCCCACAAAGAAGGGCGGCACTGGGTATATTCGAGAAATGGATAGGATTTTCCATT
>CAYPKB010000068.1:0-7148 GCA_964411185.1 uncultured bacterium | reverse complement strand
CAAAAGGAGTATAGAAGACAAGGGGGAAAAACCTTTTTACACATCTCTTAGTTACCGAGAGCTGATCCGCATATTGGAAGGAAATGTTGCTTGGAATCATTTTCTTGTATCTCTTTTTCCAGAAGAGGGAATCTCAGCAGAAGATATGCTAAAATGTATGGAAGTCTTTTCCAATTACATCGACGGCAGTGACAATACTCTACCTAGTTGTTTCTTCTCCCATAGAGTAAAAAAAGAAATAAGAACCTTGGTAAAAACCCTTCTCAACAAAAGTGCTTTTATCCAATCAGTTGCTGAGGAAAATGATTTTGTTACTTTTCTTACAAAAGCTGCTGCATTACCTATTTCTTTTTTACCTAAAGAACTCCCCATCTCTTTAACGAAATCTTGGGATAAGGGTTTTGATTTGGACACTACTATAAAAATCATCAGACTCCAAAAAGGAAAAGAGATGAAATCGAATTGGCTAGCAACGCTAGCAGATAAACCTGCTTTCCAAAAATCTATTTCTGAAACTGAAAATCTTCTTCGCTATTACGATTTATTCTTTGGAGAAGAAAACTGGCTTGATGAGGTTACATTTGTCTATTTTGAAATTCCCGAAGAATCCAAAGAGCTATTCAAAGAAAAGGGTTGGCAAGAGTGGGTAGAGCCCCTAATCGATAGAGTAAAGTAGAAAAACTTAGAAAATCTTCCATTTCGATTTGTTAGGTAGCTTTGCTACCTCTTTCCAATCGATATATGGCGATTCTAATCCTTTTTCCATATGCGTTGACCATCCTGGAATTGCTGAATAGATCGTTCTTCCTCGTTGCCCCAATGCGAGAAATTTCTGATGGTCTTCCGTTATTTTTCTACCTTCTGAAAAAGCACGGTGAACAGCAATATCTTCTTTTAGCGTTTTAGCACGTGCTGCAAAGGTATTAGTTGTGGAAGGAGTAGAACGAAAGTGACAAAATCTTCCTCCTATGATCTGCGCGGTTAAATTGGGGTAGAGCGATTTGTCATATTTGTCATTATGATCATAGAGCGTAAGATAGTCTATTTCAGAATGGGAAAAACCATCTTCTAACACTTTTCCCCAATTTTCCCTATGGAGATAATCATCTTCTACCAGATAGATTATACTGTCATAAGGACATTGCAGTTGTTCCACCCAATCAAGCAGAAAGAGAAAAGAGGCAGTTTCACTACCAAGACTTTTGGTGATTACTGGATATTTCTTTTCTTGCGACAGGAAATGATCTTCCAATTTTCCGTGATAGGTATCTAAGAAAAAGGTAAGCTTAGCAGATTTTGGTTTGGTTCTGAGAAGATTTTGATAGCAATTCTCTCTAGAGAAAAAGGAGGGTCTTTTTTTATGTTGGGAAATATCGGAATAGATTGCATGTCTGACAAAAAGATATAATTTTGTCATCCGGCAAGCCTTCCCTTGATCTCTGCAAGGATTCTTTTAGATTCTGTATAGGTTGCTTTATCTATAGCGCTATCCAAATCAAACCACTCTCCTTCTTCAACTTCTTGAGGATGAGGAGTAAAGTCACCTTCGACTTCTGCTACAAAATATTCTACTGTTTTCTCTATTTTTATCCCTTTATGAAAAAAGAAATAGGTCTCTGAAAAAGGTTCAGGCCATAACATTTTTACCAAGGTGAGAGCTGTCTCTTCCAATAATTCTCTGGTTGCAGTTTCTAAAGGGCTCTCTTCAGGATTAGGATGACCTTTAGGGAACCCCCAAAAATGTCCATGAACCTGTTTGATCAAAAAAGTGTGCCATTTCCCTCCCCTTTTCTGGAGAGGGATGACACCGTAGGATGTTTCTTTCTTACTTTTCTGGAACATAGGGACCAAACACTACGGTAGAATTATGTCCCCCAAACCCAAAGGAGTTAGATATAGCACCTGTCACTTTACATTCTTTGGGTTGATCTTTCACAATATCTAGATTTTTAACGGCAGGGTCAGGATCATCCACATTGATAGTAGGATGAATTCTTCCTGTCTCAATTGCTTTAATGGTAGCTACCGCTTCTAACCCACCTGCAGCTCCCAAACAGTGTCCTATTAAGGATTTCGTCGCATTGATCGTTTTATTGGGAAGATCTCCATCAAATACTCTTTTCAGTGCATTGATTTCACACATGTCTCCTACTGGAGTTGAAGTAGCATGTGCGTTGATATAGTTGATTTTTTCCTTCTCAATGCCTGCATCTTTGATAGCATCCTCTATACATTGTCCTACCACTTCACCATCTTCTCTCGGGTCTGTCATATGATAGGCATCGCAATTTACTGCGCCCCCTAGATATTCAGCATAAATAGGAGCTCCTCTTTTCAAGGCATGTTCTAAAGATTCTAGGATCAATACTCCAGCACCTTCTCCCATGACAAATCCATCTCTATTGGTATCCCATGGACGCGATGCTTTAGTTGGTTCTTCATTTCTTGTTGAAAGAGCTTTACAAGCGACAAATCCGGCTAATCCCATAGGTGTGATAGGAGCTTCTGCTCCTCCACAAATCATGAGATCGGCATTTCCACTTCTGATTTGCTCTGCTGCAGAAACAATACAATAGTTAGATGTAGCACAAGCTGTAGAAAGAGAGTAGTTAGGCCCAGTAAAACCAAGATCTATAGCTAATAAGGCTCCGCCCATATTGGTTATGATGTAAGGAACAAAAAAGGGTGTCAATCTTTTGAATCCCTTTTCGGCCACTGTCATAGTACCATCATGGTAGACCTGCATACCGCCCATTCCAGATCCTACTACAATCCCGCATCTGGACTTATCTAGATTCTCAATATCAATTTTGGCATCTTCCAACGCTTTTTTCCCCGCTACCATGATATAACGGATGAATGGATCAACACGTCTTGCCTGTTTTTTATCCATATATCCTTCTGTATTGAAGGATCTTACCTGACCTGCAAACCGGGTAGGGTATTCACTACAATCAAAATTATCGATTGGATGTATACCGCTTTCCCCATCAAGTAATTTTTGATAAAATTCTTTTGGGTCGGTTCCAAAACAGGAGACCACTCCCATTCCTGTTACAACTATTCTTTTCTTTTTGTTCATAAATAGTAGCCTGAAATAATAATTTATCTTTTAGAAGAGCTATTATAGCTGATTTCTTATTTCCTTTGAACGGCAAAAAAGAAAAGTAAAAATATTAGTTAACCTTTTGATGGGTAAGGCTTCTATATTTTTCTTTTGCTTCACCGCTGGCAATGAGTTTTTTTGCTAAAAAATATCCCTCTGTAAGCGATTCACATTGATTATCAATATAGAAAATAGCTCCTGTCGTCAAAGCTGCCTGCTCTAAATAGGGAGAAGCTATCCCTTCCAGAACAGAAAGTATTTTCTCAGAGCTGTCAAAAGAATTTTTCATAGGTTCTAATTTGGTGGGGGTAAGATCAATAGAATCTAAAGAAAAAATTCCTTTTTTCAACACTCCTTCTTTCTTTTCCACATATAAAGTATCTCCTTCCAAAGAAAACTCATCAATGCCAGATGCACCAAATATGCAGAGAATATGATCAAAAGAGTCTGTTTTTTCCAAAAAATGATAGATCAGCTGTAGCGCTTTTTCACTATAGACACCCATGAAGATTTTTTTAGGCAAAGTAAGGGTGAGCAAGGGCGCCACCAAATCAAAAAGAGTAGGAACTTGAAGAGAGCGACGAATCATTTCCACTTGTTCAAAGATAGGATGAAAAAAGGAACTGGGAGAAAAGGCAATATCTTTTGATTCCAAATCGGAAAAAGGATCATCAGCAAGAGTAAGTCCCAATGCATGTACTATCTCCAAAGAGCCAGAGGAAGAATAGATTGCAGGAGAAACTTGCTTTAGAATTTTCATTTTAGCAGAAGCTAGCAAAGAAGCAGCAGTAGTTACATTAAAAGCTTTTTTGGTTTTACCTGTTCCCATTACGTGGACGCAAGAAAGATCATTTTGGAAAGGTACCTCCGATTGCAATGCCGTGAAAGCTGCTAACAGTTCTTCTGATTCTACTCCTTTTACTTGAAGAGCAGTAAGAAAAGCTGCTATTTGCGTGTCATGTAGATGCCCATTTTGAGCGAGTTGGAAAAAATCTTGAATTTGCGAGGGAGAAAGAGAATTGCCGGAGACAACTCTTTCAAGTAACGTTTTCATATTCGGCCGAAATTTCTAAGTCCAATAGAGTACTTTGCGGCCACAATCTTTCCAATTGATATTTTTCGCGCAGTGATGGAACAAAAAGATGAACCATAAAGTCGGCAAAATCCAAAACAACCCATTCACCATCTTCCATTCCTTCTACACAAACAGGTGTGATTCCAGCTTCTGCCATCACATGAATCACCTCTTTTGCGATGGAAATTACATGAATATGAACATTACCTTCAGCTATAACAAGAAAATCGGTGATAGATGATAGACCACGAACATCTAACGCCAAGATATTACGGCCTTTTTTCTCATGTATCGTTTTCGTGACTAGATCAATTTGTTGTCTTGTCGATGGTTTCATCTATACCGCTCCATATACCTGATGTTCCTGGATATAGTCCAGTACCTTTTGTGGGACCAAATGACCACAGTAGAGTCCCTTTTTGATTCTTTCTCGTATTTCTGTCGAAGAAATTTCAATCAAAGCTGTGGAAGTTAAACCTGGCTCAATCAATGATGCCAATTTTTTTGGCATCTCAAACAATATATCTTCTTTTTTACGCAATCTTCTTCCTATCAAGGGTCTAGCCAAGGCTAAAAGATCGTAAATCTCTTTCCAATGCGCAAGGGATCGAAGGGCATCATCGGATAAAATAAGAAAAAATTGAGCTCCCTTATACTCTTCTCGGGCCTTCAACTCTAGAATGGTATCTATGGTATAGGAGGATTTTCTTTCGATTTCTGCTGTGATAACCCGGGTGTTTGGCATATCTTGAGTGGCCAACTGGCACATAGTCAGTCGATCTTGAGTAGAGGCTTTGGGAGGATTATCTTTTTTTAAAGGAGAGCAGTGAGCAGGACAGAAGAGGACAGTATTTAATTGGTATTTCTCTTGCATTTGTATAGCAAGGTGCAAGTGACCGAAATGGATAGGATCAAATCCCCCACCAAAAAAACCAATCTTTTGTAGCTTATTCTTCAAGAGAGGCTATCTCTTCATTGAGGTTGTTTAGACGTTGTTTTTCTTCTTCCATCATCTCTTGCAATGTAATTGCTTTAGAAAAATCAAGATTAGAACTACTCACTTCTTTTTTCAACTCTTCAATTCGAGCTTTGATCTCTTTTGCCCTTTCTTGTTTTTGGGCAAGCACCTGATCATATTTAGAAGGATCATTTTGGAGTATTTCTTCTTCTTTTCGAGTTAATTGCCAATCGTCTAATTTTTGCAACAATGTCTCTACCATTTTTTTCTCAGATGGAGGAAGATTCAAGGCAGAAAATCGATCGGAAAATTCTTTTTTCTTTTCTTCTAACTCTTTTTCTTGCGGTTTATTTTGGAGAAAGGTTTCCAACTCTTGAACTAAAATGCGCTCTTTTTCTCTCTCTTGCTGAATAGCACTTTCTTTTTTTTCTGCAAGTTCCTTCCGCAACACATCTAATTCTTGTGTTAACTGACGCATAGAATTTCTAGAAAGAGGGAGAGTTCGTAAAAAACTTTGGACTTCGTCTTTAATTTTTTCACATGAAGTTGGGGATTCCCCTTCATCCAATGCTTTTTTCAGAAGAGCGATTTTTTCTCTTCCTGCTACTATATGCTCTTCTTCTTGTTCTTTTACTTTGGCCCTTTCCACTTTTTTGCCGAGCTGTAACTCTCGTATGAGATCCCAACTCTTACTAAGCTTTTTTCTTGTATCGCCAAAAGTTTGAGGAAGGATAGACAACCTTTTCCCGTCAGACTGGAGAGATTTAATCTCTTCTTTCCATTGAAAAAGAGGTCGCTTTTCGTTTTCGGGAGCAGAAAACTTCTCTTCGAATTTATCTACCTCTTTAGCGTAATCTTCAGAAATCTCTTTCATCAATTCTTTTCTTTTTGGGAGTAGGGAGTCTTGCATGGCATTGATTCTTTTGAGAAGAGTATTCTTCTTTCTCATTCTCATATCTAGAGCAAGAATTTCTTTTCTGAGACCGCTCAAACGAACAGCAAAATTAGTTAGAAGATCTGCCTCTTTTTGTTTTTCTTTCATCTCTCGATTTTGAAAAGAAGGATGAGAAAATTGGGGATCTTCTAAGGCTGCCAATTTGTCAGAAAATGTTGTGACATCTTTTTCTAATGCTTCTAAGGCGATTTCGATTTGCTCTACATGAAATGCACTCTTTTCATCAAGAATATCACGGATTTTTTTCGCTTCTCCTGTGATCTCCATAAGCTGCTTCCAAAGTGTGGAGCGAGCATAGGAAGAGGAAACCTCTTTGAAAAGAGGAATCAGTTCTTTTCTTGCTTCCCAGAACTCTCTAAACAAGGGAGCATCTGATTGAGCAAGACAATCTTTCATAAACTGAAGGATGGCTTCAATTTTTTCTTCAACTTTTTCTTGTGAAGATAAAATTTTCTTCATCTCTTCTAGCGGTTCTATTTCTTTTTTTTGCGACGATTCAGAATTCATGGAACAAAGTGTTAAAAAATGTAAGCTATATGCCTATTTCCTGCCAAGTATTTCTTCAATATTTTTTACGCTATAGGGATTGTTCATACTCATGGAGGATATATTCTTTGGCTCTTTCAATATCTATTTTCTCTAAATCGATCCACCGAAAAAGGCTCTCCTTTCGAAACCATGTAAATTGCCTCTTCGCATAATTCCGAGTGGCTTTTTTGAAAGATAGTATAAAATCTTCCCAGTCGCTTTTTTTTTGGGGACTGTGAAGAAAGGTAAGAGCTTGCTTATACCCTATAGCTTGAGAGGCTGTAGGGTTTTTTTCTAATCCATCTTTTTGCAGCTGTTTGACTTCATCTAAAAACCCTTCTTCAATCATCTTTTCACATCTTGCTTCTATCATGGGATACAAGATATGTTTTGGATAATAGAGAAACCAACACTGAAATTGATACTCTCCTATAGGTCTTTCTCTCTCCTTCGGGTAATCAGAAACCTTTTTATTGGATAGAGCCATGATCTCCAACCCTCGAATAATCTTTTGTTTATCGTTGGG
>CAYPKB010000067.1:0-7167 GCA_964411185.1 uncultured bacterium | reverse complement strand
AACAAAATAAATCAATTTTATTTCAAATTTCACCGAATTAATTTCAATTAATTTAAGAAATTTATAATAATAAAATTAAATAGAGGTGAAATTTATGAAAAGGCTATTATTTGCTTTATTCTTTTTAACTAATCTTACTATATATGGAGCCAGCTCACCTAGAAGTTCTGAAGATTACCTAGTAATACGAAATGATGATGATAACTATACCGTAATATACGTGAATATGGACAATCGCTCTAAGAGCACAGCAAGAAAAAGAGCCATCAGGAAAGCAGCTGAGGTAGGAAGAGAAAATGGCTATCAATATTTTGTCGTCGACCAAAAAGAAGATGTGTTAGTAGGTAGAACAGGAAGAGGCCAGAGCCCTCCTAGAAACATCTATCAGGAACTGATTGTAGAGGATGACTTCGGGCCTAGCACAAGCGATGACCCTATTTACTACCAAAGAGAAGGGGTTTTCCGGGGATATAAAATAAAAGTTACCTATTATCGGGATAATGCACCTAGAGGAGCGATCAAGGTTTGCCGAATGGTCCAGTGCTATAATGGATAGCTTATATCCAATTTCAAGGATTTGGTTCTCATCAAAAAAAGTTCACTCTGCTATATATTTTCTGCAATAGAATGATGAGGCCCTCCATTGATCAAAGCTATACGAAAGCCTGTTCGATTCAAAAGAATCGATTCAAAACTATATAACAAGTCTCTGAAAATCCTAGATGTCGGTTGTGGATTGCACTCTCCTGAGGAGACCAAAAGATATTTCCCCAACTGTGAATATCATGGTGTAGATAGATGTTTTAGTGAAAATCACCTAGATGCTCATGCTGATAAAACTTTTTCATTCAATTTAGATAGCGATAGTTTAGATCAACTGGAAGATAACTTTTATGATCTCATTTTTATGGCACATATATTAGAGCATCTATCTGATCCCTGCAGGATAGTTAAGAATATCTGCAAAAAACTCAAAAAGGATGGCATCCTCTACATAGAATTTCCCAGCTTTCGTTCTCTAGGATTACCTAGCAGAGAGGGCACCCTGCAATTTTGTGATGATGATACACATATCCATCTACCCAATCCTTTCGAGATCATCAATACTCTATTACAAGAGAATATACAGATACTCAAAGCTAAAACCAGAAGAGATCCTATTAGAATTATGGGATCTCCCCTATTTATGGGGATGAACCTTCTTCGAAAGTTACAGGGTAAAAAAGCAAAATCTAGAGGGCTTTGGGATATTTGGGGATTTGCTTTTTATATTCATGGAAAAAAGCTATGAGCTATTTGCTCCTTCTTCCCTAATATCTCCATACCCTTTTCGAAAACCTCATCAGGTTGAATTTTGCGCATGCATAACGTGTGAGTACAAGGAGGAAATTCCTTTCCATCATAACAAGGCCTACAAGCAAGTCCTCCCCCTCCCCAAATGACCTTTATATTGTTCTTTTCCGTCTCTTCTGCATATCTACTATGTGGATTTACAGGGCCGAACAGGGCCAAAGTGGGAGTATCTGTAAGCTTAGCCAGATGCATTGGTCCTGTATCATGGGTGATAAATACCGCTGAAATTGCTATCAAATGAGCAAGTTCTAGTAAGGATTGATTTCCTACGAAAAATGGAATAGGTAGATGAGAAAAAAAGGGTAAAATCCATTTATCTGATTTTCCTCCTGCTATGGCTATTTTATATCCTTTTTGCAGAAAAAGGGTCGCAATTCTACGGTAATAAGAAATGGGCCATCTTCTAACAGTTTGCTCTCTTAGAGGATTTTTGGTACCTCCCGGAAAAAGCAAAATAGTTTTCTGCTCCCCTATTTCTTGGATAAATTTATTTTTTATATCTTGGGAAAAGTGAATCTTTGGATACGAAAGCGATTCGTTGTTACATTTAGATTGGGTATCTAACCATGCTTTTAGATATCCATATGCATGATATTGATCTGTACGGAGATATTTCTCTCTGGTTGTAATCACTCTTCTCTTAGCAAAACAAAACCATCCTAGAAGCTTATACCTTGTATCGTGATGAAAAATGAAGAGTTGATCAAATTTCTTACAGAATAGTTGTAGCCACACCTTACTAAGAGTAGATAATTTTCTTAATAATCCTCTTCCGTAGAGCTTTTCTTCACTCACCGCAATGAACCGATCAATCAACCCAAAAGATTGAAATAGTTCTTCTATGGACTCTCCTCCAATCCAAGTGATCTGCGCGTCAGGCTCCCTTTTTTTGATATTTACAAGAGTAGGAAGAGACATGATAGCATCTCCGATAGCACCTATCTTGATAATCACTATTTTTTTCATTCTCTTCATCTACAATGTATACCTTATGAGTATAGAAGAGAAAAATAATGGGAACTATTCTTTTCTACTCTTCTTTGACTTCGTGGAATTCTACATTTTGATTTCCACCTGTTTTAGAACTACTCACACGTATGTTGTATTGCATACTTGCAACTCTTTCAAGTACTTTCAATCTTTGTATCTTATCCTCAGAACTTTCATCATAACTAACAAGCTTAGGAAATTCTTTCCTTAGCTCCTGTTTAGACTCTCCCTCCAATTGATTTTCAAAACGAACTCTATCCAAATCATATCCTGGAGTATTTATCACCATATTTCGCAATTTATTAATTTGAGTAATCGTTAAAATGTTTTGCTTATCCATTTGAGAAATAAGCTTCTCTAACCGGGTATGGTTTATTCCCCAAGCTTCAATATAGTTGACAGTCTCATCGGGATATTCAAAAGAAGCCTCTAAGGGAGTCCCTAAAATAGGTGAAAGGCCTGCACGAGACGGTGAACCAGGAAATGATCTACCTGTATCTTGGATTTCATTCATTTGTCTTGCTGGAGTTTCCATAATTCTAGAAGAACTGCGCGACCGAGAAGTGATACTTCCAAGACCTTTGTTGTAAGTATGCAGGATTCTAAACAGCTCGTGTATAGCCGAGCAAAATTCTAATTCTCGAGATCTCTCCTCAGCAACTTTTTTCATTTCTACTACTCGGTATTTTAATACTTTTTTTTGCCCTTCTATTTTATTTAAAATTTTGGAACTAGTCAGAGCGGTTATGGTGCCTCCAACAGCCATAATACCAAAAGGATCAGAATAAGAGGAGTCGGAAGAGCTGGCTGCGAAAGAAGTAGGTACGGCATTGGATCCTGGCTGACTCTCTATCTGACAACTTGTTCCTCTTGAAATATAGGATCCAATAACACCGACTAAAGTGATAATCCAAGTAAGGCCATCTATACAAGTGGATTTCCAAGTTCCTTTTGAAAGAATATTGCATTTCTCAATATAGCTTTTGACGGCAGGTTCCATCATTCTCCAAAATTCAATCTTTTTTCCCAGATCAACTAGTTGTGTATTAATATCTAATATGCGTTGATCCAAAGGTGTAATGTCTTTGTCACTGAAACATACTTCTTCCATTTTTTCGAAAATGGTTCTGATCTGATTGACTGCTATATCTCTAGTATCTTCTCTAGATTGATAGGGATCCATATCCCCCATGAATTTCGATAGAAAATTACAGCAGAGTGATTGAATACGGTGCATATCTTCCTCCTTGTTTTCGATAGCAGATACATCCTTTTTACCCCTAGGATTTGCAAAAACTCCAATTATTCTTAACCTATTCTTAATAAATGTAAAATTTTTTTTATTTTTACACATTTTTTTTGTAAGAAGGGAAGAAACAAGGAGAATGAAATGGCCCATACTGCAGCCCCTTTTATCGCAATAGTCTTTGGAATTTTGATTTTGCTTTTCCCAAGACTACTGAATTACTTCGTAGGAACCTATTTGATATTGGTTGGTCTTTTAGAGTTGTGGATGAAATATTAGCATTCTAATATTCCCCTCTTTCGGGAAAAACTTTTCGCAAAAACAGAAAAAAGATTCTCAAGGCTTCGATTCTTATCATGAGCTTACCGTTTGGGAAAAGAACAAGGCCAAGCGGCACCATTGGCAACGATCTTAGTAATCATTTTTCAGAGATCAATTTGCTCTAAAGAATCCTCTGATGTAAAGAGAGGATAAGAGTAGAAAAATTATGAAAGAAAGATCAGGTGCTCCTTCCTCTCTCACTTATGGAATCAGACCTCTTGTTGTAGCTAAATATTTAGGACAACTATTTTTCATCTCTTCTGCAACAAGTTCTATCCCCTTTCTTGCCTCTATTCTTTTTCATGATTTTGAAATTTCACTGACCTATTTGGCAGTCATAGCCTTTTTTTTATCTCTTGGATGGATTTCAAAAAAGATTGAGGCTCCAGAAAAGGTGCAATCAAATGAGGCCTATGTGATTGTTGCTCTTGCCTTTTTAATCACATCTTTTGTTCTCACTTTTCCCGTAAAAATGGCAGGACTTACTTGGATGGATGCTTGGTTTGAAACAGTCTCGGGCATCACTACTACAGGTCTTTCTACCCTACAAACTGTGGAAGAACGGGCTAAGACCTTTCTTTTCTCCAGATCCTGGATGCAATGGTATGGAGGACTTGGAATAGTGGTACTAAGCATGGGACTTGCCATGCAACCCAGCGCAGTGGCAAAAAAATTATCCTCTACTTTGACAAATAGGGAAGAGATAGTAGGTAGCACCAGAGTCTATGCCAGGAAAGCTTTCTTAATATACTTGATCTTCACAGTGGTAGCCATTCTCTCTTTTCTTCTTCTGGGACTACCTTTGCTACCTTCACTTTCTCTTGCCTTTTCCTCTATCTCTACTGGAGGGTTTGCTCCATTTAATGATAGTTTGCAGTCATTTTCCATAGCTTCTTGTTATCTTGTCCTCTTCTTTTCCCTGCTGGGTTCCATCTCTTTCCCCTTATATTGGCTCTTTCAACAAAAGCAGCTCCGAGCTCTTTTTGGGAATATTCAAATGTGGACCATTTTTCTATGCGTTTTTATTGTAGGTAGCCTATACACCCTTTTCTCCGGAATGGGATTTTCTATTTTTCCTGAGGCAATCTTACAAGCATTTTCCGCTCAAACTACAGCAGGTTTTAAAATTGTTCCTTACGCCTCCTTATCTGATGGATCAAAATTGCTATTAATCGGATCGATGATCATTGGAGGATCAAGTTTTTCTACAGCTGGAGGCTTTAAGGTATTTCGTCTTTTGATTCTAATGAAGGCTTTGCAACGCATTTTTTTCAAAACGGCTCTTTCTAAACATGCAATCTATGAAAATAGATTGAGTGGGTACAAGGTAGACAATGATGAGAGGGAAAATGCCTATGGGATCATTTTTTTCTTTTTCTCTTGGTTATTTTTTTCTTGGATCTGTTTCGTAGGATATGGGTTTGATCCTTTGGACTCTCTTGTTGAAGTAGCTTCAGCTCTCAGCACAGCTGGGATCTCCTCAGGAATCACTTCACCTACTCTACCCTTTTTCCTAAAGACTATTCTTTGTATAGATATGTTTTTAGGCAGGCTAGAATTTTTGACATTTCTAGTCCTTTTTTATCCAAGAACTCTGTTTGGAAGGAGAATGCAAACTTGAGAATTGTAATTATAGGAGCAAGTGCCTTAGGTATTAAAACTGCGGAAGGTCTTATCAAAGAGGGCCATGAAGTAATCATTATTGAATCAAATCCAGAAATTATAGAAGAGTTCAGTGAAAAACTAGATTGCAGTTTTCTGAAAGGCGATGGAACTCGTCCGGAAATATTAGAAGAGACCAATCCTAAACAAATAGATCTACTCATAGCCATTACTAACAATGATCAATCTAATATCATCTCATCTCTTGTGGGAAAGTCCATAGGCTTCAAAAAAGTAGTCTTGAGCGTAAAAGATGCAGAATGGGAGGCCATTTGTAACAAGTTAGGATTAGAAAATGCTATCTTACCGGTTAGAACTATGAGTCAATATCTCATAGATACCATATCCGAAAGAGATTTTTTTGAATTGAAAAACTTTATTCATGGAGATGCCAGATTATTCTCTTTTACTGTTACCAAGGAGAATGAAAAAAAAGTTGAAGAGTTTTCCTTTCCTGACAATACCCAGATTGTCTGGTATTTTCGCGATGAAAAATTTCACATTGCAAATTCTTGTGATGCGTTGAAAGAAAATGATCAGGTGGTAGTTGTTACCCATCAAAAGCATCTCGAGGCATTGAGAAAGAAATGGAATCCCCCTCAAAAAAACTAATGGCAGTAGAGCGGCACCTATTCAACATTCTTGAAAAAAATTCTGAAAAAGTCACAACCCTACCTACCATAGATAAGTTACAAACTACAGATAAATTGCTTTTTCTATTCTATTTCCTGAATAATCTCGATAGACAAATTCCACCACGAGAAATAAAGATTCATCTTCAACGAACTCATCATCTTCTTCTAGACTAAATTGTAAAGATTCCATCTCTTTAACTTTTCCCAGTTCGATTAAAGGATCAAAGGTGAAAAATTTGATAAGATCGAAAAAAAATTCTTTCAGATGAGGGTTATTAGAAATATTTTCGTATACATTCTCCACTAACTCGTTTCCTGTTAACCCTGTTTTAGTTGCACAAGTTTGCAACATACTTTGCTTGAAAGTACTGACATAAAAACCTACATCTTCTTTTTCGGGGCAAGAGAGAAATCCTTCTAAAAATTTCAATCGAACACAAGCTGCCTTAGCTAAGGCATTCATTTCTCTGGACTGACTCATAATAAACTGAAGATCTGAAACAGCATCACGAATAGATTCTTTGAATGTTTCCATAGTTTCTTCTTCGGACATTTCGAAAGTTAAACACATCTTACCGTGAGCTCTGTAGTAGAAGAGTTCCAAATATTGTGGATATTCCTCTTCGCTTAGGCTGGCAATAGCCTGGTCAGATTTTGTATAAACCTCTGCTTCCACCTCATCTAAGAAAACATCCTTAAAAAATAATTGTTCAATTTCTTCTATATTCTCTTGGATAGAAGAATTTTCTCCTGCAGAAAGAGTTGCAAAGCAGAAGATAGTAAAAAAAATAGATAGATATTTCATATCGCCTCCGTTTAAGAAAAGAAGGGATTGTGAAAGAAAGGAGGAAATAGGCCAAGAAATTTCTTGATCTGTTTGCAATTATCTTACGAGTAAATCATGGTAAAAAAATGAAGAAAGCAATAATTTCGCTTGTTGTTTTTATGCTGGTATTAACG